>CANQJX010000025.1 GCA_947624335.1 uncultured Marvinbryantia sp. | reverse complement strand
ATGTCCGTCGGCCTCTACCACTTCGGTCTTGGTCCGTTTGCAGTTCTCATTTGCGCAGTAATATTTGTTTATGCCGGCTTCCACACAGGTTGCAGGTTTGGAATGTTCTTCATCCAGCACCCAGGTATGCTCCGTTAAGTTTGCCGTTGTTCCCGGTTTTGTGTCTGCAATGCCGCAGCGGTCGCATTTTGCCGTAACCGTACCAGCTTCCACGCAGGATGCGTTGCCGTCCGGCACATAATTGGTAAACTTATGTCCAAGCGCTCTTACCGTCTGCGTCTTTGTCTCTCCGCATACGGCGCAGGTATCTGTAATCGATCCGGCTGTTGTGCAGGTTGCTTCCACCGTCGTTCTCTGCCATTGATGCTCGCGCAGCCTCGGCAGTAATTTCACGCCTTTTCTTGCCGTACATCCGTCCCGCAGGCACGCGGTATATTCTATGCCGTCCGCCGTGCAGGTCGCCGGTACTACCGTCGGCGTCTCCGCCCACTGATGACCAAGCGGCTGGCTGTTTATGCTTACCTGTATCTGATGGCATTTCGTGCATCCGTAATAAGTCAGGCCGCCCTGCTCGCAGGTAGCGGATGTTCTTCCCGCCTCAACCATTTCATGCTCCAGCTTAGCGGTTGATTTGGTCTCTTTCTTGCCGCACGCGCTGCATTTGCGTGTTTCTTCACCGCAGGCCGCGCAGCTTGCTTCCTTTGTTACGCTCCACTCGCCAAACCGGTGTCCCTGCGCCGGAATTTCCTGCGCGGCTGTTTCCGTATAACCGCAGTAGGAGCAAGCCGTATAAGCGGTTCTTCCCGCCGCCGTGCAGGTTGCCGCAACTGCCGGATACGAAACCATCGTATGCCCCAGCGCAGGAATCTCGCGCGTCTGCATAGCTCCGCAGGAGCACAGGCACGTTTCGCTGCCGGCTTCCGTGCAGGTCGCATATTTTGTTACTGTCCACGCGCTATAGCTGTGCGTATGTTCTGTCTGAGGCGCCGGAGCCGGAACGGATACCGGGCTGCTTGCCGCCACCACTTTGTTATTGCTGCTCTTCGCATACGCTTTCAGCGGCTGAATCTGAACCGTTGCTTTCTGGCCTTTGCCTTTGAGAAGATTGGCGTAAGCGCCTGCCTTGGCATCGGGCACTACAATCGATGCGTTCGGGCCGGTTCCCTTAAAGGCGTTCTTTCCGATCTTACTTAATTTTGTCCCCGGAATCTGGATATGGGTCAGCTTGCCGCAGCCTGCAAACGCATTTTTTCCAATGCTTTTGAGTTCCGCATTTGTCTTCAGGGAAATCAGCTTCTTATAATTCTGGAAAGCCTTATCGCCGATCGTGGTTACCTGAAATTTATATTTCCCGGATTTTACGGTATTGGGCACCGTAACCGACGCAATCGACTTCGATGTTGCGCCGATCAGCGCTACTTCGCCGCTTTTGCCTTTCAATTTGGTTACTTTGTACTTATAGTTTCCGTAGGTAAACGTTTTCCCTTTTTTCATCGCGGAACCTTTTGCGGATACCGTAACCGCCGTTGCGGCTATGACGCAGATAAGTACAAGCGCTGTTAAAAACTGGAATGCTCTTTTTGTCGCCTTCATAAGATCGCTCCTCTCTCTTCTTCATTGAGATCCTCCGCGTAAGATTCCGGTAAACATCTGCTGAAAATAAAAATACCATCGTTTTTACAACCGATGGTCACCAGATTCTCTCACATGACAATAAGACTCTTAGCGTCTGGAATAGCTGGAGTAAGTCTCAATACACATAAATGGAATGCGGCAACCGGCTGTCATAGTCATTTGACTGACCTTAGACCCTTGGCTTTGCGTCCCCGGATTTCCCCGGGTTTGCCTTTAAAATCAGATCGAGTTTATTTGATTTGGTATCATTATATGCGAAATTCTGCCGTTTGTCAATCCGTTTTTATAACTTTATGTTACTTTTTGAAGCGCCGCATACAGTTCTTTATTTTTCTCGTTCGCCGTGCCAAATTCTTTGACGCAGCAGACAATTTCCCTGCATCTTCGCGCCGTTTCCAGCGCCTTTTGATAAGCCTGCTCCCCAATCGGTTCAAACGGTTTTTCGGAAATGACCGATACCGCCAGCGTCTTTGCCACTTCGTAATCCACATCATTTTCATGCAGGACTCCCGCGGCAAACGGGATCCCCTGGCGCACCAGCCTGCGGTAAGTAGCGATCCCGCTGCCGTTTCCGCCGATCACAAACACCTGCGGCTCGCCCCTGGGCGCCTCCATCTCCAGGCAGCCAAAATCTGTATTGTAGCTTCCGTTTGTCATCCCGTAAAGGCTGCGGATATAATCGGATGTAAAAATTTCTTCCGGCGTTCCCATTTTTTCAATTTTGTCCCCGTGAACGCAGACGACGATATCCGATATTTTCTGCGCCAGATCCAGTTCATGCAAAGACAGAATAATGGCAAGCTTTTTTTCGCGCACCATGGTTTTCAGCAGCGTCAAAAGCTCCAGCTTATGTTTAATATCCAGAAAAGACGTCGGTTCGTCCAGCACAATGATTTCCGGCTCCTGGCAGAGCGCCTTTGCCAGAAGGACCCTCTGGCGCTGTCCGTCGCTGATCTGCGTAAAATCGCAGTCCCGCAGTTCCAGCGCGTGTACCATCTTCATAGACGCGTAAACCACTTCGCGGTCATGGTCGGACAAAATCCCAAGTCTTCCCGTATAAGGGTAGCGGCCTGCCGAAACGACGTCCCCGCAGGTCATCAGTTCGGGCCGGATGCGCTCCGTCATTACCACGGACAGTTTTTTGGAAAGCGCTTTGTCCGTAATCTCCCGTATATCCGCTCCGTCCAGATAAACCGTTCCGCCCAGCAGGGAAAGCTGCCGGCTGATGCTTTTTAAAATGGTAGATTTGCCCGCGCCGTTCGGCCCGATAAGCGTAAGAATCTGGCCGCGGTCCAGGCGGATGCCGATATCGCGGATCAGAGGAACGCCGTGATAGCCAACGGTCAGGTTGTCGGTGCGGATGTAAAATGAATCCATAAGAGTTCTCCTGTGCCTTTGCGGGAATTACATTTTTTCGCGGCGGGACGCTTTCGCGCACATCGCGTAAATCACAACGGGCGCGCCGAAGATCGCCGTTACCGAGCTGATGCTCAGCTCCGTGGGCGCGAATACGGTTCGTGCGATCATGTCGCAGAACAGGCAGAATACGGCGCCGCCCAAAAAACATGCGGGAATTACCAAAATCGGCTTCGCGGTTTTTAACATACTCTTAATCAGATGCGGCACCGCGATGCCCACAAAAGAAATGGGTCCGGCAAACGCCGTCACGCACGCGGAAAGGACGCTGGAAAGCAGGATGAGTTGAACGCGGAACAGACGGATGTTTACGCCCATGTTGCGCGCGTATACTTCTCCGAGCTGATACGCTCCGATCGGTTTTGACATAAGGAAGGTTATCGCCAGCGTTACAAAAACCACCGCCGCCATCACGCGCACATTGTCCCAGGACATTCCCGAAAAGCTGCCAAGCGACCAGTTGTGCAGATTGACAATATTGGAGTCGTCCGCAAACGTTACCACAAAATCGGTAATCGCCGAACAGATATACCCGATCATCACGCCGCTGATGACCAGCATGGACATTCCCCGCACTTTTCCTGAAATCAAAAGGATAAAGCCCATGGAAATCATCGCTCCCGCAAACGCGGCAAGAATAAGGATCTGGGAGCTTGCCAGCAGCCCGCGGCTTAATAAGAAAATCATAACCAGAGAAACCACCAGCTTTGCCCCGGACGAAATCCCAAGCACAAACGGACCCGCAATCGGATTGTTAAAAAATGTCTGCAATAAAAAACCGGAGACGGACAGCGCGCCGCCCAGGATAACCGCCGCCAGAATGCGCGGCAGACGGATCTCCCAGACAATATTATACGCTGTTTCTTCTCCGCGCTTCTGCATAAGAATGGCAAAAACTTCTTTCAATGTAAGATGTATGCTGCCGGAATTGATGTTTGCAAACAGCAGTGCAAGCAAAAAAAGACCCAGCAGAATAAAGGTAAGGCAGTATCTTTTGTAAGATCTTCGTTCCATCTGCAGGAGTCCTTTCTGTTTTTTGTTAAAAAACGCAAAGCTATGGTTTGAGGCAATGCATGTAGGTGAGTTGTTCGGGGGCTTCGCCGGTCAGCATGGCGTGGATATCCGCGATCATCGTACCAAGCCCCATCGTTTCCTGAAACAAATTTTCTTCGGTGCAGTACACGTTTCCGTCGGCCACCGCCTTAAAATCTTTTAAAAGGCTGCTTTTGGCAAATAATTCGTCCAGCGTGTAAAGTTCGCCGTCAATGGTGCTGTTGTAAATAAGGTAATCGGCGTCTTTCGCGCGCGCATAAAATTCTTCCATCTGCATGTTCATGGTAGACAGCGCATTGTCGGATTCCCCCAGATCGTCAAAGATGTATTTGCCGCCGGCAAGTTCTATCATTTTTGAAACATAGTCATTGCTTTTGCGCACATTTACATAGCCGTTGGAGCTGATGTAAAAAAACGCCACCGTCTTTCCGGTGTTTTTTTCCGACAGCACTTCCGTCAAGCGTCTGGCCTGCTCGTCGAACAGTTCTTCCGCAAGCTCTTCTTTGCCGAACAGGACGGCGTAAAGCTTCAGCCACTCCGTCCTTCCAAGCGGATGGCTTTCGTAGCTGGAGCGTTCCACCAGAACGGGAATGCCAAATTCTTCTAATTTCTCTTTCACTTCCGGCGTGTGATAAATCATCGTGGATTCCACGGCAAGATCGCACTCTTTGGAAAGGATCGTCTCATAATCCGGCGCGCTGTATTTTCCGGCGTATACAATGTTGCCCTTTTCCATTTCCTCGCGCGCTTTGTCTATGTACCAGCCGGACGCGTCCGTCCCCGATAAGCCGATATTGCCCGTCGCGTCCAGCGCGCAGAATAAATCCATCGCCGAGGTTGCCACCAGGTAAATGTGATCGAGCGGCTGCTGCAAAACCACAATATCTTCATCCAGATTTTCCGGAACGGCGGCGCCTTCCGGTACGACAAGAAAACGGCCGCTGTCCGCAATGTTGATCAGCGCATAGCCGCCTTTGTAATAATCCACAAAAAACTGTTCGGCATAAAGCAGCTCCAGGCTGTGATCCGCCTCCATGCTGCTCCAGTCCAAGCTCTTTGCCGCCGCCGCATTTCCCTGCGCAAACGCGCAGGGAACGGCAGTCAGTATCATCAGTAAAAACGTTTTTAAGACCCGTTTTATTTTATTCATTCTTCCGTCTTCTTTATCGTAGCAGAGTCAAAGTTCAGCGTATATTCAATCTCATGCGGCGTACTCATGGCGATGGTATCCGCCGTGATCGGCATTTTCCAGTCGAAGCCTTCCACCGGAATTTCAAAAGCGGAGTCTTCGCCCTGTGCGCTTACCGGCTTTAAGGTTTCCTCTCCTACGATCACATAATCATAGTACGGGCTGCTAAAGAGAATGGTTGCCGTCGCCTTGCCGTCTGCAACAGTCATTTTCGCCGGAGACGCCACCGTCGTTTTTCCGGAGCCGCCTTCCAGAAGTACTTCCACTTCGTATGCGCCGTCTTCCAGCGCCAGATCTTCCAGCGTGGTAATCATACCCTCTGCAAACGCGTCCTGCGGAAGAGAATCCGCGCGGAATACCAGAACGCGGTCGTACCATTTTTCTTTGCGCTTGCTGTAAGCCGCGCAGTCGATGCCCATGTCCAGCGCTTCCACCGGAACCTCAAATGTCTTTTTTCCCTCTTCGTTCTGCGCAACCGGGATGCAGTCCTCCTCGGACGCCTGCGCCGCTTCCGCGCCGGTTCCCATAAACAGCTTCAGATAACCGTCGCTGCTCATGGTCAGAACCGCCGTCATGGTTCCTTCTTTGACGGTAAGCTCGCAGGAAACGATTTTAAACATCGAGGAGCTGGAATCCACGGTGACGTCATAGACGCCGTCCTTAATATCTTTCCCGTAAATGGGAACCATGCCTTCCTCCACGACGTCTTCCGGCGTTACCATTTCGTCCGCGGACGCAACTTTATCCGAAACCGCGGCCGCTTCCGCCTCCGTTTTTTCCGTCGTCTCCGTATCGTCCTGTGCAAAACCTGTTGTCATCATTCCGGCGGCAAAAACAGCCGCCAGAAATACTGTTTTCCATTTCTTCATGCCCGTACTCCTATCTTTTCTTACTCAGAAAGGCTGTCCATTGCCTCTCTTGCATGTTCTACGAACAGGCCCTGGATCCGTTCCATTTCGCCCAGGCCTTTCAGGTTGCAGGTCACTTCGTAGCCGGCGTCCTCAAAGGTCTTTTTCCACGCGCCGTCCTCGTCGCCTGCCATGTCATTGTTTGCGTGATCGCCGGCAACAATCATCAGAGGCTGCAGAACAACCTTCTTGTACGCGCCTTCGCCCACTGCCGCGACAACGTCGTCCAGAGACGGGGTCGCTTCTACCGTGCCCACAAAATAGTTTGCGTAGCCCGCAGCCGTCAGCTTTTCCTGCATCGTCGCATAAATCGCGTTGGAGTCCGCCTCTGTGCCGTGACCCATAAATACGATTGCCGTCTCGCCGTCGTCATAGTCCGCCGTATCTTCGGTAATCGCAGCGATCACTTCCTCGTAATCCGAATCGCTCGTAAGGAGCGGCTCGCCCATTACTACCTGCTCAAAAGAATCCGCGTACGCCGCAACCGCTTCCGAAAGGTCGTTGTATTCCAGGCCGTTCATCAGATGAGTCGGCTGGACAACCAGCGTTTTTACGCCGTTTTCCACAGCCCTGTCAAGCGCTTCTTCCACATCGTCGATCTTTACGCCGTCGCGGGTAAACACATGGTCGATGATGATGTTGCTGGTAAAGCCCCTTCTTACCGAATACTCCGGAAAGGCTTCTTCCATTGCGTCTTCAATCGCGCCGATGGTAGCCTGCCGGTTGTCGTTAAAGCTGGTTCCGAAACTGATCACCAGAAGTTCTTTCTCTCCGATGTCGTCCTGATTCCTTACGTTCTCGTTGGAAGCGTCGCCGGTATAGGCTTCCGTTTCCTCCTCCGCTGCCGCCCCGGCGTCCTCCGCCTGAACCGCCGCCGCGCTCATAGCCAGCGCCGCCGCGCAGATACCGGTCAGCATCCATTTGAATACCTTGTTTTTCATGTTTTTGTCCTCCTTTTTGTTTGTTTCTGATGTATGTAAAGTTTGCACCAGCAGATTCAAAATACGGGAACAAAAACATACGCCGCAGATAATAACACCCGATCTTTCCTGCCGCGGCAGCGGTTAGGAAAATCGGGCGCACTCCTGTCAACTGTGATTCTCACAAGATATTTTTATCGGTACAACCAATGACTCGTGATCTGGAATGCCTATTCCCGTACCATCGACAGGCAGGTTTCCTGACTTACAGATCATTGCGCGATACCGCCTTCCCGGATTTCTCCAGTGGCATCCTGGCACGCGCTCCCTGTTTACAGTGACGAGATCGCACAGGACTTACACCTGTTTCCCTTTTAACGGACGTCCGTTTCCCGGATATCCGCACCTGTCGCTCTTATCATAGCACCTTTTTCCAAAAAGTACAATACCAACTTGTTTCAAAAATAAATGTATGTTACAATAGCGGTAAGAATCCCCATAAACATAGGAAAGGATGTGGCAAGATGTCTCTGGTCTATTTTGATTACTGCGCGATCATACTGCTTGCCATGTGCATCTTTTCGGTTGTTTTTCAGAAATTAACGGTTTCTGTAAGCGGCAGAATTCTTTTTTTGGTGCTTGCCGCCTCTCTGATCGCCGCCTGCTGCGATGCGGCGGCCATTCTGACGGAAGGCACAACGCATATTGTGATTCTTTATCTTACAAATTACCTTTATTTCTTTTTTCGGAACCTTGCTCCGGTTCTCTATCTTTTGTTCCTCATAAGCCTTACGGATACCTGGCATGTGCTGCTTCAAAAACCGCGTTTCTGCGCGCTTTTGTGCGCCCCGTTTATCGTGCTGGTTCTGGCGCTTGCTACCAATCCGTTTACGCATAAAATTTTTTACATAGACCAGGCCAGGCATTATGTAAGGGGCAGCTTTTTCCTGCTTCTGTATCTGATCTCGTTCTTTTATCTGATTTACGGCATGTACTATATCACCAAATACCGGAAACTGTTTTCCGGCTTTAAGCTTTTTTCCCTGTACGCCGTTTTTCTGTTTACCATTTTGTCCGTTGTGTGGCAGTTCTTTTTCCCTGCCTGGGTCGTGGAATCGTATGCGACCGCGATCACATTTTTAACAATCCTGATTACCGTCAAGCGCCCGGAAGAAACGGTCGACGCGGAAGTCGGACTGATGAAGTCCAGCGCTTACGTTGCGGATCTGCGGAATCATTTTTCCAACCACAAAAAATTTACCGTCATTCATATTCTGACAGACAATTATTCGTCTATCGTCAAGCTTCTCGGCTATGAAAGAACCTATCAGTTGTTTCGCAGGGCGGGCGACCGTCTGAACGAAATCAATAAAGCGGTGTCTTCGCATTCTGACCTGTATTATCTTGACAGCGGCTTTTTCTGTTATCTGGTAAGCGAATCCTTCCGCGGGAAGGTGGATGAGATCGCCGCGCGGATCCACAACGCGTTAAAGCAGAGTATTGTGCTGGACGAAATCGAGATCAATCTGAATACGCATATCTGCATTATAAACTGTCCGGAAGATTTTTCCGATTCCAAGACGCTGATGTCCTTTTTGCTGTCTTACCGGAAAATCCTTCCGCAGTTCGGGCCGATCGCAAACGTATCTGATATTTTAAAAGATCCGCACCACCGGTTTATCGGGGAAATGGACCGCATCATTTCCCGCGCCCTGGCGGAGCGGAAATTCGAGATCTATTACCAGCCGATCTACAGCGTCAGCGAGAAACGCTTCCGCTTTGCAGAAGCGCTCCTGCGTCTGAAGGATGAAACATATGGATTTATCCCGCCGGATCTGATTATCGCTACCGCGGAGAATAACGGAAGTATTCACGATATCGGCGCTTTTGTGTTTGAAGAGGTATGCCGTTTTGTATCCTCCCCCGATTTTACTCCGCTGAATCTTGATTTTGTTTCGATCAACATTTCGATTCTGCAGGCCATGCAGCCCGATCTCGCGCAGCGATATATGGAGATTTTAGACCGCCATCACTGTCCTCCGCAGAAAATCAATCTTGAGATCACGGAGACCGCCGTGACCGACCAGCAGAATATCGTAAAAGAAAACATGATCCGCCTTTCCGAATCCGGCATTACTTTTTCGCTGGACGATTACGGAACCGGCTATTCCAATATCAAACGCGTTTCTTATCTTCCGCTTCAGATTGTCAAGCTGGATAAGGTGATCGCTGACGAGGTGGAAAACCCGCGTATGGGCGTGATTGTAAAGCATACTATCGATATGATCCGCGAGCTGAATATGGAAATTGTCGTGGAAGGCGTGGAAACAAAAGATCTGGCGGATAAGTTTGCCGATATGAATTGTGATTACATACAGGGATATTATTATTCGCGCCCTCTTCCGCGGGCGGAGCTTATTAAGCTGCTGGAGGCGCAGGCACAGAAGGAGTAACGCATGGATGGAATTATTTTTGACGTCGACGGTACGCTTTGGGATTCTACCAAAGTCGTAGCGGTCGCCTACAACCGGGTGATACGGGAAAATACAGATTCCCCGCTGCAGGTGACGCCGGACAGGCTGAAAAAGCTTTTCGGAAAACCAATGGACGTCATTTTTGCCGAACTTTTGCCGCAGCTTACGCGCGAAGCGCAGGCCGAACTTGGCGAAAAGTGTTTTGCGCAGGAGCATAGGGAACTGGAAAAGACGCCCGGAACCCTTTATGACCATATGGAAGAAACCCTGCGCGCCCTTTCCCTGCGCTATCCGCTGTTTATCGTCAGCAACTGTCAGGACGGGTATATTGAACTGTTTCTCAGAAAAACAGGATTTGGCCCTTATTTTAAAGACCATCTGTGTTTCGGCCAGACAGGCGTCTCCAAGGGAAAAACCATTTTGCGGCTGATGCGCAAAAATAATCTGCGCAGTCCCGTCTATGTCGGAGATACGCAGGGCGACGCCGACGCCTGTAAAGAAGCCAACATTCCTTTTGTATTTGCCGAATACGGATTTGGAACGGCAGAAAGCGCAGCCTATCGCATCCGTTCTTTTCAGGATCTTCAGGCGCTGTTTCTGTAATCCCCTGTCGAGAACATTTCATTGACAATCTTTTGAAAAAAGGGTATAGTAAATGGTGCGCTTATCGCGCACCAAATTTGTCATAACATTTCCACGCAGCCGGGGAGATAGCGGTGCCCTGTACCTGCAATCCGCTATAGCAGGGGTGATGCCAAGCCGAGGGTTTTTTGCTGTGGAGCCGCCCTTTATAAGTGGCGTTGACGTTTGGGTCTCGCACAACAGGAATCTATGAACCGTGTCAGGTCAGGAATGAAGCAGCACTAAGTAGAACCTTCTGTGTGTTGCGAGGGCGCCTGGACCGAGTTAACTGTAAAGGTAACGTCCGTGGCGGAAATTCGACGTGCGGCGCGTGGATTTATATTATTCTGCATCATTATTTATGGTTTTGTTCCATCGCTATTCTATTACAACCGCCATACTTCCCATATCTTCGTATAAGCTCCAGAACCGCTGGGCGTCTCTTGTGACTTTTCCTTCCAGCGGATCGTTTACTTCCACCGTCCCCGCACTGGTATCATATCCGGTCAGCACTACGCAATGCTCGTTAAATTTCCATTCGTATTCTTTGCCGTTAAAACTTGCGTATACGCCGGACGGAATGCTGTCGGAAAAATACATTGTCGTCCAGATCAGCACCGGTTTTTCCTGCTCCAGCAGCCGGTAAATCTCTTCGGGCGTACTGCCTGTAATATCTTTCACTTCCAGATCCGAGCCATGCGCGTCCAGATAACGCCTCGCCGCCAGCGCGATAGCCGGGGCATAACAGCCGCCGCCGTTTTCCGCGCGCGGATCCCCTTCAAAGCCCTCCGCAAAATTGCTGCTGTACGGCAGATACTCGTCGGCGATGGTTGTCTTTTCAATCTCGTAAAATCCATGGTATTTCAGAAGAATCGTTAACGCAACTGATTCGCATCCCGTCGGCAGTTCCGGATACTGCAGCAGTTCCTCTGTTTCCAGCGATACCGATTCCGAAAGCGATTCCGTTTCCGTCTCCGGCTCTGTTTCCGACTCTGTCTGCGCGTTTGTATCATACAGCAAGACCGTGCCGATGTCCTCCGGCACAGAATACTCCGCCAGAGCGGATGCGCCAAAAAGCAGCCAGGTTAAAAATATTGCGGTTATTTTTTTCATATGAAAATCTCCTTTATATTACCAGAGCATTTTACCATATTTTTCTGCCTGCGCGCAACGGGCTTTTTCCGGTTTCACAAAAAGTTCATTTTTAAAGTCCGCTGCAGCGGTACGCCCACATTCCCTTGATCTGCGGAAACACGCGGCTGAGTTCCCATGTCCGCTCGCTTTTGCTTCTGCTGTTGGGATCGCGCACGCCGACAGCGCCGTTTTGGTCAATTCCGGTTAAGACAATAAAATGGCCGGCGTTCGTAAAGTCTCCCGGACGCATGGAGCAGATGATCGGCATACCGTCCGCCAG
The DNA here is from genome assembly GCA_947624335.1 of uncultured Marvinbryantia sp. Classification (GTDB taxonomy): domain Bacteria; phylum Bacillota; class Clostridia; order Lachnospirales; family Lachnospiraceae; genus Marvinbryantia. The sequence continues at coordinate 1,386 of CANQJX010000025.1, read as the reverse complement.
AAATTTCGCCATGTATCCTTCATCAAAATATACTTCCTGCACCTCCAGGCCCAGCGCCTCCGCGCCTGTGGTAAACAGTTCCCACGCCGTTCCCACGCCCGGAACATAATAGCCGTTTTCCATTGCCATGCAGGCAATCCGGTAAGGATTCTGACGAATATCCCCGGTCAGGCCGCAGTACACCATAGCAAGACATGTGGGACCGCAGCCCGTCATTGCCAGAAAGCTGCTCCCGTAAGTCTGGTATCCCCAGCGCTTATCCCACTGTAAAAATAAGGGGATTTCCCCTTTGGTCACTTCTTTTGACAGATCGATGCGTATATCCGCGCCATAGCAAAACGGATATTCCAAAATGAAGCGCGCCGCCTCCGGGCTGTGAAGAAACAGCCTGGATACGTTTCCCAGATAAGTCTGCCCTTCTTTTGGCGCCAGCGCGCTGTAAATCCGCTCATCGCGAAGTCCGGAAAGCGGGGCAAGCGTTACCATCAACCAAATCATCAGCTTTACGATCATGTTTCGATACCTGTTTTCTTTTTCCTGCGCAGTTCTTTGAAAAATCTGCTTAACATCTCGCTGCATTCCTGTTCCAGCACGCCCCGCGTCACCTGTACCTTGTGATTGAAGCCGTCCATTTCCAGGATATTCAATACCGACCCGGCGCATCCCGCTTTGGGGTTCATGCTTCCGATCACGGCTTCTGTCAGGCGCGCCTGCACCATTGCGCCCGCGCACATCTGGCACGGCTCCAGCGTGATATACATGGTGCAGCCTTCCAGCCGCCAGTCCCCCAGCTTTTTCGCCGCTTTTTTAATCGCAATCAGCTCCGCGTGGGAAAGGGTATTTTTATCCGTGTTGCGCCGGTTGTAGCCGCGCGCTATGATCTTTCCGTCCCGCACGATCACGCAGCCAATCGGCACCTCGTCCAGCGCATAGGCCTTTTTTGCCTGGCAAAGCGCCGCGCGCATAAATTTTTCCTGTTGTTTGTCCTGCATATGCGTTTTTACATTCCTAACCGTTTTCGTATAAAAGAATGTACCCTGACAGCAAGCGCCGTCAGGGAACGTTCTTTTCTATGAAGCATCGGGGATTCGAACCCCGGACAACTTGATTAAAAGTCAAGTGCTCTACCGCCTGAGCTAATGCTCCACATTCTGTTTTTCATGAAGCTTCATGATAAAACGAAATGCCCAGAACCGGAATCGAACCAGTGACACGAGGATTTTCAGTCCTCTGCTCTACCAACTGAGCTATCTGGGCATAAGATTTACATTTACTTTATCCGAGCCGTTCATCTGCTCCTGTGAAAATAAAAAATTGCGGGGATAGGATTTGAACCTATGACCTTCGGGTTATGAGCCCGACGAGCTTCCAGACTGCTCCACCCCG
>CANQJX010000024.1 GCA_947624335.1 uncultured Marvinbryantia sp. | reverse complement strand
TTTATGTTTCAGATAAAAAAACAAATTGAGAGATTATATCTATCCTCCGTGTTGGGAAATTTATCCCTCACGGGCGCATGGGTGGCGCTGCTTGCCGCCCGCGGTTACAGCCTGATGGAGATCGGAATCGCCGAAACCGTGTTCCACATCACAAGTCTGGCGTTTGAACTTCCCTCCGGCGTGTTTGCCGATGTGTTTGGCAGAAAGAAGATGCTGATCGCAAGCAGTGTGATGCGGATAATCGGAAACCTGATCATGGTCGCTTCCTGCAATCTTCCAATGGTATGCGCGTCCATCGCATTTCAGGCGCTGAGCTATAATTTCGCTTCAGGGTCGGGCGACGCGTTGGCTTATGATTCGCTAAAGTTGGCCGGAGAGGAGCAGTATTTTGAAAAGTACGCTTCCAACCAGCTTATCCTTTGCAGACTTTGCGGCGGGGCATCAACACTTTGCGCGGGCTTGGCTTTATTCATCGGACACAGGCTGGCATACAGCGTGGATGTCTTGCTGTCTGTGCTCCAGATTCGGGTGCTTGCATCCCTCCGAGAAGCAGGCGGCCGGACAGATGGGCGTAACACGGACGGAATCCTGCGCGAACTCGCGGACTGCTTTTGCGGGAGCTTTGCCTTTCTGAAAGACGCGCGCCGCGCCATCGGCCTGATGTTCTGCAATTCACTTGTGGGCGCGGCGGACACTTTACTGCTGTTTTTCCTGCAGGCGAAGCTGCCGATGGCGTCGATGCCGAATTGGGCGCTGGGAATGGCTTTGCTGTTCATGGAGCTGGGTGGTATTCTGGGCTCCCGGCTGATTTTAAAATGTGAAAGAGTGCGTTACAGCCGGATATTCTTTTTCATTGCGCTTCTGGTGTCTGCGGGAGTGTGCCTGGAACACAGCGGATCGTATCTGGTCATGACGGCGGGAGGTTTCCTTGCCGCCCTCGGGGACGACGCGCTTCAGGTGCGCACAAACACGGTTCTGCAGGATATGTTTCCGTCTGAGCAGCGGGCGACCTTGATATCGGTGGAGTCGTTCACATTTTCCATAATCATGGTCGTCCTGTCTCCGCTTGCGGGAGCTTTGTTTTCACGGTGGTGAGTAGGATTTGATAGGACTGAAACCTTGTCCCGGAATACATTTGAAGGAGGCAAGGTTTCTTGTTTTGCTGCAAGTGAGGGCTGTTGATTATTTTTTACTTGAATGCGGAATTTAATTCCGCATCCTGCACTTTCAGGATTTGTGCGGAATTAACATCCGTTTTTGCTTCTCTTTTTGCGGTTTTGACGTTATAATATAAATAATAACGCCGTTCTAAATACAGTCTCAAACTTTGCCGAAGGTGCCGCAATCGGAATGATTTTATGCGGCATTGTCTTTACAAGTCGTTACGGGCAAAGAATAAGAGCTCTCAAACAGCGCTTACTTAACAGGCAGTGACAACTTCCAGTTTTACGCTGAGAACAGTTTTTTTCGAGGGGGGGTGTGCATTTCCGGATTTTTTCTCAAAATTTTGCCCGAAATCTGGGACAAAAAATTCAAAATGCAAACCCGGAAAAAATCTTTTGACAAATATGTAGTGCGCTTTACCTTGTGTGTGCTAAAATAAGGTAACACATATGAGGGAGGAAGTGTCTATGAGAAAAAATGTTTTATTTATGTTACTTGCAATGATTCTTTGCTTGAGTTTCGGAAGCGCAGTGCTGGCCGGAGAACAATCTGGAATTGAAGGAACTATCAATTTTCAGATGGAAACGCAAACGCTGGAGTTCAAAGGGTATTCTGTAGGAACAGATTTTGAGGGAAAGCCAGCGCTTGTTCTAATCTTTGACTATTGCAATTTATCCGATGAAAGTAATTTTGCTGCTTCTGATTTTTACATTCAAGTGTTTCAGAATGGCATAGAAAGAGATCAAGCCACGTTAGATTTTGATGGTGAATGGGGTGAAGCACAGAAAAATTATACTACAGAGATAAAAGACGGTGCAAAACTGACGGTGTGTGTGGGCTATCTTCTGAATGATGTTACTTCACCTGTGGATATTGAAGCAAAGGAATTTGTGAATTGGGAAGACGAACAGAAGATGGCAATAGATATTGCCCAGTTTTCGGAGAAAGCCTCTGCGGCAGAATCGACCGATGAGCCGGAAACTTCACCAGTTACACAGAAAGATGTGATCGATTGGGAGGCAAAGTATAATGATTTAAAAGCGGAATATGATGATCTTAAATTAAAATATGATGCTTTGCAGGAAGAATATGATCATATGAAAGCTGAATCTACTGTGAGTGAAAGTAAAGCAGAGCCAAAGAAAGGGGAAAATGCAACAGTTACCGAGAGTGTAAATACGACATCTGAGGAAGCAACAGCGGGACAGAAAAATGCACTTCGGTCAGCAGAACAGTATTTGAATTTCACAGCATTTTCATATAAGGGACTAATTGAGCAGCTGGAGTATGAGCAGTATTTGCATGAAGATGCAGTATATGCAGCTGATCATTGTGGCGCGGATTGGAATGAACAGGCGGCAAAGGCGGCGGCAAACTATTTGGAATATACATCTTTTTCGCGCGATGGATTGATTGAGCAATTAGAATATGAAGGCTATACGCATGAGCAAGCTGTGTATGGCGCTGAACAGAATGGATATTAAGATTTTGCGGCGGAGAAATCCGCCGCAGCTTTTTTGGGATAATGCCTGACATTCTTATACGGATAAAAATAAAAATGCTTGAAAACCGCATAAACAAAGGCTTTCAAGCACCTAACACAAACAGGGGATGAGAGAATCGAACTCCCGCTAAAAGTTTTGGAGACTTCTGTCATACCACTTGACCAATCCCCTGTGCTGCTCACCTAGTATTTATAGCATAAACCATTGGGGTTGTCAATAAATAAAAATTTTGGGTATCAAAACAATGGAAAGTATGTTATACTGTTTCAAATAGGTGGCGCTGCCCACAAAGAACGGAAGATGGAGAGCGGAGAATGAAAAGGGTATTGTTAAAATTGAGCGGGGAAGCGCTCGCGGGAGACAAAAAAACAGGCTTTGACGAACCGACCGTCACGGATGTGGCAAAGCAGGTCAGACGGCTTGTGGACGGCGGGACGCAGGTGGGAGTTGTGATCGGCGGCGGAAACTTCTGGCGCGGCCGGTCCAGTGAGAATATCGACCGTACCAAAGCGGATCAGATCGGTATGCTGGCGACGGTTATGAACTGTATTTATGTTTCTGAGATTTTCCGGTCTGCGGGAATGAAAACACAGATTTTTACACCGTTCGCCTGCGGCGCGTTTACCGAGCTTTTTTCAAAGGACCGGGTGAACGAGTGTTTGGAAAAAGGGATGGTGACATTTTTTGCGGGCGGAACAGGGCATCCGTATTTTTCTACCGATACGACGACCGTGCTGCGGGCGGTGGAGATTGAAGCGGAAGTCATCCTGCTGGCAAAATCCATTGACGGCGTGTATGACAGCGATCCCAAAACCAATCCGGCGGCAAAAAAATATGATGCGATCACCATTCAGGAAGTAATCGACAAACGATTGGGCGTGGTGGATCTGGCGGCCTCCATTCTTTGTATGGAGAACAAGATGCCGATGCTGGTGTTTGGCCTAAACGGAGAAAACAGCATTGTGAATACAGTGAACGGTCATTTTTCAGGAACAAAAGTAATCGTTGAATAAAAGGAGGAATGAAAAATGGATGAGAAGTTAAAGGTATTTGACGAGAAGATGACAAAAACGTACAATAATCTGCTCTCGGAGTTTGGCGCTATCCGCGCGGGGCGCGCGAATCCCCATGTTCTGGACCGCATCACCGTGGATTATTACGGAACGCCCACGCCCATTCAGCAGGTGGGCAATGTAAATGTACCGGAGCCGCGCATGCTGCAGATCGCCCCATGGGACACCAGCATGTTAAAGGCGATTGAAAAAGCGATTCAGATGTCCGACCTTGGCATTCATCCCACAAACGACGGCAAGGTGATCCGCCTGGTCTTTCCGGAACTGACAGAAGAACGCAGAAAGGATCTTGTCAAAGAGGTAAAGAAAAAGGGCGAGAACGCAAAAGTGGCGGTGCGGAATATCCGCCGCGACGCAAACGACTCGTTTAAGAAACTGAAAGGCACGGATATTTCCGAAGACGCGATCAAAGAACTGGAAAACTCCATGCAGAAGATGACCGATAAATATATTAAAGATATTGACGGCGCAATCGAGGAAAAATCGAAGGAGATCATGACGGTATAATGGACAGGAGCAAGCTGACGATCCCCCGCCATGTGGCGATTATTCTAGACGGCAACGGACGCTGGGCAAAAAGCAGGGGGATGCCGCGCAACTACGGGCACAGCAGAGGCGCGAAAAATCTGGAAGTGATCTGCGAAGACGCATGGAATATCGGGATTAAATACCTTACGGTCTATTTATTTTCCACGGAGAACTGGAAACGGTCGAAAGAAGAAGTAGACGGACTGATGAAGCTGTTCCGCAGTTATACAAAGACCTGTATTAAGACGGCGGAAAAAAACAATATGAAAGTGCGCGTGCTCGGCGACCCGACGGCGCTGGACGAAGATCTTCAGGAAAGCCTGCGCCAACTGGTGGAAAGTTCAAAAGACCATACGGGACTTCATTTTCAGATCGCAATTAATTATGGCAGCCGTGATGAAATTGTGCGTGCGATCCGCCATGTGGCGTCAGACTGCCTTGCGGGACAGATCCGGCCGGACGAGATCACGGAGGAGCTGTTTTCGGGATATCTGGATACCAGGGACGTTCCCGATCCCGACCTTTTGATCCGCACAAGCGGGGAACTGCGTCTTTCCAATTATCTGATGTGGCAGCTTGCCTACAGTGAATTTTATTTTACGGACGTTCCGTGGCCTGCGTTTACAAAAGAGGATCTGTGGCTGGCGATCGAACAATATAACGGCAGGGAGCGGCGCTACGGAGGAAACTGATATGTTTTGGGTTCGATTAAGAAGCGGAGTGATTTTGCTGGCAGTGGCGCTGCTGACGATTATTCCGGGAGGATATGTACTTTGGGGAACAGCGTTAGCTGTTTCCCTTATTGGCTTGGGAGAACTGTACCGGGCGTCGGGAGTCTGGACAAAAGACAAAGGGCTGGCGGTCACCGGTTTTGCGGCGGCGGCGCTTTATTATGTCCAACTTCTTTTTCATGCGGAAAACCATACGACTATCTATCTGGTATTTGTACTGACCGCGCTTTTGGCGGTTTATGTATTTACATTTCCCAAATATAATGCGCAGCAGGTGATGGCGGCATTTTTCGGCATTGTGTATGTGTGCGTGATGCTGTCTTACATTTATCTGACGCGCAGCCTGCCGGACGGGAAATTTGTGGTGTGGCTGATTTTCTTATGCTCGTGGGGATGCGATACCTGTGCGTACTGCGTGGGTATGCTGATTGGAAAACATAAAATGTCGCCCGTTTTAAGCCCCAAAAAATCAATTGAGGGCGCGGTGGGCGGCGTGCTGGGAGCGGCGCTTTTAGGAGCGGGCTATGCGGCGCTTGTCGGATCGTATCTGAAGGTAAAAAATCCGGTCGCCGTATATGCCGCGGCGAGCGCGGCGGGCGCGCTGATCTCTATGATCGGCGATCTGGCGGCCTCCGCCATTAAGCGGAATCATCAGATTAAGGATTACGGTACGCTGATACCCGGACATGGAGGGATTCTGGACCGTTTTGACAGCGTAATATTTACCGCGCCGATCATTTATTTTCTGGTAAGCTGGGTATACTATTGGTAGAGGGACAGGTATGAAAACAATTGCGGTACTGGGGTCTACCGGTTCCATCGGGACGCAGACTCTGGATGTGGTAAGAGCGAATCGGGACATACAAATAGCGGCGCTTGCCGCGGGAAATAATATCGGGCTTTTAGAAAAGCAGATCCGGGAATTTCATCCGCGCATAGCGTCGGTATGGGAAGAACGCGCGGCGCGGGAACTGCGCGCGTCTGTGCGCGATCTGGATGTAAAGATCGTTTCCGGTATGGACGGACTCTTAGAGATTGCCGTGGTTCCGGAGGCGGAAATTCTGGTCACCGCTATTGTCGGAATGATTGGACTGCGTCCGACGATAGAAGCGATCAAAGCGGGAAAAGATATTGCCCTGGCAAACAAAGAGACGCTGGTGACAGCCGGGCATATCATTATGCCGCTTGCAAAAGAGCGTCATGTGCGCATTTTACCGGTGGACAGCGAACACAGCGCAATCTTCCAGTGCCTGAACGGGGAAGATCCCGCGCAGATTGAACGTCTGCTGATTACGGCGTCCGGGGGACCGTTCCGCGGGCGTACGCGGGCAGAACTGCAAAACGTGCGGGTGGAGGACGCTTTAAAGCATCCCAACTGGAACATGGGACAAAAAATCACCATTGATTCCGCTACGCTGGTTAACAAGGGCCTGGAAGTCATGGAGGCGAAATGGCTGTTTGGCGTAGATCTGGATAAAATACAGGTTGTAGTACAACCCAAAAGTATCATACATTCTATGGTAGAGTTCCGGGACGGCGCCGTGATGGCGCAGCTTGGCGCTGCGGATATGCGGCTTCCGATCCAGTATGCGCTTTATTATCCCGAACGCCGCTATCTTGCGGGAGAGCGTCTGGATTTTACGCTGCTTACGCAGATCACGTTTGAAAAACCGGATACCGAAGTATTTCTGGGACTGCCGCTTGCCTACCGCGCTTCACGGGAGGGCGGCTCTATGCCGACCGTATTTAACGCGGCAAATGAAAAGGCGGTCAGCAAATTTCTTCACCGTGAAATCGGATTTCTGGATATTTACCGGATCATTGCGGAGTGCATGGATGCGCACAGGGTGAAGGAGAATCCTTCCGTGGAAGAGATTTTATCCGCGGAGCAGGAGACGTATGCATTAATCGAAAGCAGGTGGTAAATTGAGGATTGTCTGGGCGTTGATTATTTTCAGCCTGATTATCTTATTTCACGAATTTGGACACTTTCTGCTGGCAAAGCTGAACGGCATTACCGTAGTGGAATTTTCTCTGGGGATGGGGCCGAGAATTTTAAGCGGGGTCTGGCGCGGCACCCGTTATTCGTGGAAGCTGCTGCCGTTTGGGGGATCCTGTATGATGCTGGGCGAAGACGAGGAGGCGAACGAAGAGGGCTCGTTTGGGAGCAAATCTGTTCTGGCGCGCATTTCCGTGATTGCGGCTGGCCCGATTTTTAATTTTATTCTGGCGCTTCTGATGGGCGTTTGCCTTGCCGGCGGCTACGGCTACGACCGTCCCGTGATTGTAAAGGTAACGGAGGGATCTCCCGCGCAGAAAGCGGGGATTCAGGCGGGGGATGTGATTACCCGGATAAACGGAAAACGGATCCACCTTGCGCGCGAGATTACTATTTATATGCGGCTGCATCCGAACGAGGATATTACGCTTACTTATAAGCGCGGCGGCGAGAAGCATACGGTACAGATCGTACCGTACACGGATGAAAACGGGCGTTCCCTGATGGGCGTATACGCAAATCCCTATTATGAGAAAGGGAACCTGTTCCAGACGATACGCTACGGCGCATACGAAGTAGATTATTATATCGATATGGTGCTGGAGAGCCTGAAAATGCTGGTTCTTGGAGACGCGGGCATCCAGGATCTGTCAGGCCCGGTGGGCGTTGTCGATATGATCGGCGATACTTATACGCAGAGCGCAAAGATCGGATTGCGCGTAATTGTGATGAACATGCTCAGTATAGCGATCCTTTTGTCGGCAAACTTAGGGGTTGTCAATCTTTTGCCGCTTCCCGCGCTGGACGGCGGGCGGCTGGTATTTCTGATACTGGAACTATTCCGCGGGAAACGGGTGGATCCGGACAAAGAAGCGGTGGTTCATTTTGTTGGCCTGATGGCGCTGATGGCGCTGATGGTCGTGGTGCTGTTTCAGGATGTGACGCGCCTGTTTTAAAGTTCACAGATTTTTGGCCCTCTCATATAATGGCTACGAGAACATTTATGAGAGGGCACTTTATGTCTTATTCTTATGTGAGAACGCAGCAGGAGGGAGAAACCGGCGCGCTGCAGATCAATGTGGAGTCCGAGACGCGGGACCGCCCCATTAATAACGCGGTTGTGGACATTTCCTATACCGGGGATCCGGATACCGTGATCGAGGAAGTAAATACGGACAGCAGCGGAAGGACAGAGGTACTTTCCCTGCCCGCGCCTCCTATGCAGTATAGCCAGACGCCGGGAGAACCGCAGCCCTATTCGGAGTATACCATACGCGTAAGCGCGGAAGGGTTTGAACCGATTACCGTGTCGGGAACGGAAATTTTACCGGGCGAACTGTCTTTGCAGACGGTTCATATGCGCCCGCTGGAAGCGGGAGAAGCGCCCGACGTGGTGGTTATTCCCGCGCATACGCTTTACGGCAACTATCCGCCCAAGATTGCGGAAGCGGAAGTAAAGCCGGTTAATCAGCCGGGCGAGATTGTTTTGTCCCGCGTGGTAGTTCCGGAATTTGTGATCGTGCATGACGGTTCTCCGCGCGATACGACGGCGTCTAATTATTATGAGCGCTACCGCGATTACATTAAAAATGTGGCGTCCAGCGAAGTATATTCTACATGGCCGCGCGCGGCGCTGGAGGCCAATATTATCGCAATCATGTCTTTTACGCTGAACCGCGTATATACAGAGTGGTATCGGAACAAGGGATTTGATTTTACGATTACGTCTTCTACCGCTTTTGACCACAAATGGATTTACGGCCGTAATATTTTTGAAAACATTTCCGAGATCGTGGATGAGATATTTGATTCGTATCTTTCCCGTCCCAATGTAAAGCAGCCGATCCTGGCGCAGTATTGCGACGGCAGTCGGGTCACCTGTCCGAACTGGTTGAGCCAGTGGGGTTCTAAAAATCTTGCCGACCAGGGATATTCCGCGATAGAGATTCTGCGTTATTATTACGGCGACAGCATCTATATCAATACCGCGGAGGAAGTGGCGGGAGTGCCGTCTTCGTGGCCCGGTTACAGCCTCCGGGTGGGTTCCGCGGGCGATGCGGTGATGCAGATGCAGGAGCAGTTAAACGCCATTTCCAATAACTATCCGCTTATCCCCAAGGTTGCGGTGGACGGCATTTTCGGCCCGGAAACAGAAAAAGCGGTAAAGGTATTTCAAAGCGTGTTCGGTCTGACGCAGGACGGCATTGTGGGAAGGCTGACCTGGTTTAAGATACAGCAGATCTATGTGGCGGTTACCAGAATCGCGGAATTAAACCCGTAAAATAGTCCGGAAAAAGGCGCAGTTAAAAATTGACTAAAACATTCAGTCAGGATATGACTCCGCTATAATAGGCTTGTAACATTGACGACATATACGGGAGTCCGCGATGCGAAAGTTTAACAGAATTCGGAATCTGCGTGAGGACAAAGACTTAACGCAGTCAGATATGGGAGAACAACTGGGAATTTCTCAGAGAACATACAGCCGTTACGAAAATGCGGATAGCATGATGCCGCTGGATATTTTGATCCGGATAGCCGACTTCCATGATGTCAGTATTGATTATCTGCTGGAGCGGACCAATATCCGCAAACGCTATCCCAGAGAATAGTTTTCGGCGGCGTTTTGACGCGCGACCGGCATCTTCGGATGTCGGTTTTTTAACATCCGTTAAAAAGGCTTGCTTTCCGGAGCAAAACAAGTTAGAATATTATACGAAAAGTTGCTTGGAAAAAGAGAGGAGAAGGGCATGGACTTAAAAGACTTTTATCAGGAAATCGGCGGCAGTTGCGAGGAAGTGCTTGGACGCTTCAGCGGCATGGAAGCGATGGTAAAAAAATTTCTTGGGAAATTTAAAGATGATCTTTCCTATCAAAAGCTGGAAGAAGCGGTTGCCAAAATGGACGCAACCGAAATCGATCATGCGGCGCATACGTTAAAGGGCGTGTGCAGCAATCTTGGATTCAGCCGTCTTCAAAAATATGCGGAAGATCTGATGTTTCATGTGCGGGAGCAGAAACCGATGGAAGAAGTTCCTGCGCTGATGGAAAAGGTAAAGACAGAATACGAGGCAGTGATGGACAGACTGCGGTCGCTGCTTGGCGAATAAACCGGTATTGAAAGATAGGGGAGAACATGGAAGACAAACAGTGTATTTTAATTGTGGATGACGTAGAAATGAACCGGGATCTTTTAAGCATGATGCTGGAAGAAGAATACCGGCTGCTGGAGGCAAAAGACGGAAACGAAGCGATTGCGATGCTGGAAAAGTACGGCACCCAGATCGATCTGCTGCTTTTGGATGTGGTAATGCCGAACATGGACGGTTTCGGCGTGCTGGAAGTGATGAACCAGAGACAGTGGATACAGGATATTCCGGTGATTATGGTCTCCGCGGAAAACGGACCGGATTACATTGCAAAAGGATATGATATGGGCGTTACCGATTATATCAGCCGCCCGTATGATGGCAGCATCGTTAAAAAGAGGGTAAAAAATACCATGATGCTGTACACCAAACAAAAAAGGCTTCAGACGATCATCAAAGAGGAACTGGTTGCGAAACAAAAGAATAACCGCGTGATGATCGATATTTTAAGTACGGTTGTAGAATTCAGAAACGGCGAATCCGGGATGCACGTTATCCGCGTGCGCACGATTGTGGAAATTCTTCTGGAGGCGTATCTGGAGATGCACCCGGAGATTACCATGGATCTGGAAGACCAGATTTTAATTAGCGATGCCGCTTCCCTGCATGACATCGGGAAGATTGTCATACCGGAAGAGATTTTGAACAAGCCGGGCAAACTGACCAAAGAAGAATTTGAGGTTATGAAAACGCACAGCGCGCGCGGCGCGGATATGCTGAACAGCCTTCCTATGAGAATGGAATCCAGGCTGCTCAAACATGCGTATGCAATCTGCCGCTGGCACCATGAGAGATGGAACGGCGGAGGCTATCCGGACGGGCTTCGCGGGGACGAGATACCGCTTTCCGCACAGTTGGTAGCGCTTGCCGACGTGTACGACGCGCTTACGAGCAAGCGCGTTTACAAACCGGCGTTCACGCATGAGCGGGCGATTGAGATGATTCTGGGCGGCGAATGCGGCGAGTTTAATCCGGATATTCTGGAATGTCTCAAGAGAGAAGAAAGCAGGCTGGAGGAAAAAATTGCTTTACGAAGCAATGAAGATGCGGCGAACGTCAACATTGTCCGCCTGTCAGAAGAACTGCTGAAAAATAAGCTGGGGCAGACGTCTTAAACAAAAAAACGGCAGGGATGCGATCGCATCCCTGCTTTTAAATTTTACTTTCTTTTGGCAGATACAAATGTATTTTGTCAATCCGGTTTTTGGAGACCTGCTCCGCAACCAGACGGATGCCGCCTGCGGTAACCACTTCTTCGCCCTGCGCGGGAAGCCGGTCAAGCTCCGCGATCATCCGGCCGCCCAGAGAATCGTAATCTTCCGAATGGAGGGATAATCCGAGCGCATCGTTGACATCGTCCAGCTTCATCGAAGCCTCGATCACATATTCGCGGTCGGAAATCTTCCGGATCAGATTCTCTTCGTCGTGGTCGTACTCGTCGCGGATTTCTCCCACAATTTCCTCTAACAGATCCTCCATAGTGATCATGCCGGCCGTCGCGCCGTACTCGTCCAGCACGATAGAAAAATTAATGGAATCCTGGCGCATAGCGTCCATTAACTCGGAAATCCTTTTATATTCATAAGTATAGTAGGGCTGGCGCATCATGCTGCGCAGGTCGAAGGACTGCTCGTCGCAGAAAATAAAGTCCTTAATATTCAGCAGCCCGATCACATTATCCGCGCTTTCCTCGTATACCGGAAGCCGGGTAAACTTTTCTTCCCGGAACACGTTGACATCGACGCAGACCATATCGACGCGCGGGATCATAATATCCTTTGCCTGCGCGTCGCCGAAATCAAACACATTATAAATCATCTGCTTTTCTTCCTGCTCGATCACGCCGTCCTCATGGCTGACGTCTACATAAGTGCGAAGCTCGTTTTCCGTCATCACGTCGGTCCGCTTATCCGGGTCTACTCCAAGCAGCATTAAAAACAGATTGGCGAGAAGGTTGGTCAGATAGATCACAGGCGTCAGAACCGTCACCAACGCAGAAATAAAGGGAGCGTAACCGAGCGCCATTTTTTCTGCGTTATGCGAAGCGAGCGTCTTGGGAGAAATTTCTCCGAAAATCAGAATCAGCAAAGTTAAAACGCCGCTGCCGACGCTGACCGCCCAGTTGCCGAACAGGCGCAGAGTCAGGGAAGTAGTCGCGGAGGCGGCCGCGATATTCACAATGTTGTTGCCGATCAGGATCGCGCTGAGCATTTTACCGGGGTTTTCCGTAATTTTTAAAAGTGTGGCGGCGCGCTTGTTTCCCGCGTCCGCAAGTACTTTTATCCGGATTTTGTTCGCCGTTGTCAATGCAGTCTCCGCGGAAGAAAAAAATGCGGAGAGAACGACCATCAATAGAATTACGCCCAATTGTATGGCGTCGCCTGAATCCAAAACTTCATCCCCCTTTGAGAATAGATATGCGTTTATCATATCCTACTTCACAGGAAAATTCAAGAAAAAGAACAGGAATAATCGGGACTGGCCGTGCATATATTGAAATCAGGTGGAAAGGGGGACGGCCGATGGTGACGAAACGGGGGATCCGCACGGTGATCAAATCGTTGATCGCGGCGTATATCATTACGGGAATTTTATTGTTGTTTACGGCTCTTTTGCTGTATATGCTGGAACCGAAGCAAAGCCTGGTATCTGCGGGAATACTGTTGATTTATGTTTTAAGCAGCTTTCTCGGCGGCCTGCTTGCGGGCAAAGGCGTGGGCAGCCAGAAGTTTTTGTGGGGGCTTCTGACGGGCGCGATGTATTTTGCAATGCTGCTGCTTGCTTCCTGGATGTTTGGCGGCGGGATTCATTCCGATATCGGAGAAATCGCGACGACACTGCTTTTGTGTCTTGGCGGCGGCATGATCGGAGGCATGCTTGCCTAGCGGCGCTTGCATTTCAAAATATGCTGTGCTATAATAAATCCATCTATATAATATCAGGTCGATTCAGACAGATACCCATGAACGGACAAAGGAACAGAAACAGTGGGATATAGGAAGAGAAAGGGAAATATATGACAAGAGAACAGT
>CANQJX010000023.1 GCA_947624335.1 uncultured Marvinbryantia sp. | reverse complement strand
AAGCTGCATTCCTGTCCGTCAATATTAACCGTACAGCCGCGCAGCATAACCCCGCCGGCGTCAAAATAATATGTTTTCCCGCTGACTGTCTGCCAGCCGGTCGCCATAACGCCGTTTGACTGAAAATAATATGTCTGCCCGTCGATACTGCGCAGGCCGGTTACCGCCGCTTTTCCGGCGCCGAAATAATACGTCTCTTTCCCAACGGTAACCCAGCCGCTTACTTTTTTATAATTTTTATTATAATAATAATACTTGCCGCCGGATTTTACAATTCCCGTGCTGCGCGTCTGTCCCGTCCGGGCGCCGTTTTTTCCTACCTTGTATTTTCCGACCCAGGTGTTTGTCTTTAAAACGCCGTTCTTATTAAAGTAGTAATATTTGCCTTTGATTTTTTTCCATTTTCCGGCAACCATCCTGCCCTTGCTGTCAAAGTAATATTTTTTCTTCTTGATGGTTTTCCAGCCAACCGTCTTTTTTCCATTCGACGGATTCATATAATATTTATTGTTTCCTTTTTCCAGCCATCCGCTCGCTCTGCGGTAATTCGCTTTTACATAGCAGTTCTGAATCCATTTGTTTTTCTGGACCACGCCTTTGGATTTCGCGTAATAAGAATATTTCCCTACCGAAAACCATTTCCCGGAAACGCGCGCCCCGGTTTTTTTATCCAGATAATATCGCTTATTGTTCAGGGTCAGCCAGCCTTTTTGCAAATAACCGCTTTCATCAAAATAATACCATTTTCCGCTGATCTTTTCCCAGCCTGTCACATACTCTTTTTGTTTGTTATAGTAACGGGTTCCTCCGGAGTTGGTTTTCCATGCGGCGCCCGCCGCCGTGCCAAGCAGCGCGCCAAGCAGCATACCAAGTACGCAGATCCGGATCAAATATTTTCTTCCGTGATTGCCTGTCATATCGCAGTCCTTTCCTAAAAAACATACCGTAAACACTGTATCTTGTTGCCATACTTAAAATATTTGTTAAAATTTTATAATATCTTGTAAAATTTGTCAATACGGCCCCGCAGGACGGTTTTTAGTATTCCTGACCAAAACGTTTGTTCTTGAAAAAACCTATGTAAACTACCAAATCCGGCACATTTTTTGTGGATAATGTGTATAACTTCGTGCATAAGTCCATTTTAGGACTTTTTTGCCCCCGTTTTCTGTGGATAACCCAAATCATCCATGTACCTGAAAAAATACAAAAAACGACCCGTTTTGAGAAATTTTGTGTATTTTGTCAAATAACATAAAATACCCCTGTTTTATAAAAAAATCCGGAAACGAGAAAACCCCTTGAAAACAAGGGGTTTCCCGGATTTAAGGATATATGAACATTTTGTTACATGAAGTAACCTCTGTCATAAGAGCGCTGTTTTTGTCGCCGGCGCCCGCGGCGCGAAAAGGAATGTGTATCTTTCTTATACTTCAAACAGCAGATCCCCGTACGAAGGCATCGGCCATATTTCTTTATCCACAAGCATTTCCAGCTTATCGATCGGGGCGCGCAGCTTTGCCATAACCGGAATTACCGTATCATGGAAGCATCTTGCCTGTTCCTCGCCTTCCGCCGCTGCAGAAGCCTTTGCTTCCACCTCGATCAAACGGTTCAGGGCCGCTTTCGATTCTTCCAGCAAATCGCTGACCTCGCAGAGCAGGCCGGTCTGTACCGTCGCTTTTCCGCCAGCCGCCGTCACGGCGTTGATCGTATCCGCCAGGCTCTTTGTATAGCGGATAACCGCAGGAAGGATCTGTTTGCCGGCAATATCGATCATGGTCTTTGCCTCAATATTGATCGCTTTTGCATATGTCTCATACTGGATTTCCGCGCGCGCCTGCAGTTCTGTTTTGCTGTATACGCCAAACTTTTCAAACATTGCAATCGCTTTTTCGGTAACCAGCGCCGGAATCGCGTCTACCATGGATTTCAGGTTCGGCAGGCCCCTGCGCTGCGCTTCCGCTACCCATTCGTCGGAATAGCCGTTGCCGTTAAAGATAATACGCTGATGTTCTGTCGCGTACTTTTTGATCAGGTCGTGCACGCACCGGTCAAAGTTGTCCGCTTTTTCAATCTCGTCGCACGCGTCCGAAAAGGCTTCCGCGACAATCGTATTGAGGACAATGTTCGGCGACGCGATAGAGTCTCTGGACCCGACCATACGGAACTCAAATTTATTTCCGGTAAACGCAAACGGCGAAGTACGGTTGCGGTCGGTCGCGTCCCTGGAAAACTGCGGCAGCGTCTTAACGCCGGTGCTTAACGTATCGCCCGTCTTGCTGTGCGTTGCCGCGCCCGTGCTTACAAGCTGCTCGATCACATCCTCCAACTGGTCGCCCAGGAAGATGGAAATGATGGCGGGCGGCGCTTCATTTGCGCCAAGCCTGTGATCGTTTCCTACATCCGCGGCAGATTCCCGCAGCAGATCGGCATGTTCGTCCACCGCTTTCAGAATACAGGTCAGTACCAGCAGGAACTGAATATTCTCGTGCGGCGTTTTGCCCGGATCCAGAAGGTTAATGCCGTCGTCCGTGGTGATCGACCAGTTGTTGTGTTTTCCGGAACCGTTAACGCCCGCAAACGGTTTTTCGTGCAGCAGGCACTGCAGGCCGTGCTGGCAGGCAACTTTCTTTAACGTCTTCATAATCATCTGGTTATGATCAACCGCAATGTTTGCCTCCGCGTAGATTGCAGCCAGTTCATGCTGCGCCGGGGCAACCTCGTTATGCTGCGTTTTTGCGGTAACGCCCAGCTTCCACAGTTCTTCGTTCACGTCTTTCATAAAGGAAGCGATTCTCTGGCGGATCGTCCCGAAATAGTGGTCGTCCAGCTCCTGTCCCTTGGGAGGCATCGCGCCAAAAAGGGTACGTCCGGTAAAGATCAAGTCTTTTCTCTGTAAATATTTCTGTTTGTCTACCAGGAAATATTCCTGTTCCGGTCCGACAGACGGCGTTACTTTGCGGGACGTGGTATTGCCAAACAGGCGCAGCAGCCTTAAGGCCTGGTCGTTTACCGCCTGCATGGAGCGCAGAAGCGGAGTCTTTTTGTCCAGCGCTTCGCCCGTATAGGAGCAGAACGCCGTGGGGATGCACAGAATCGCGCCCGCCGCGTCTTTTCTTACATAGGCGGGAGAAGTGCAGTCCCACGCGGTATAGCCTCTTGCCTCAAACGTGGCGCGCAGACCGCCCGACGGGAAAGAAGAAGCATCCGGTTCGCCCTGGATCAGCTCTTTGCCGGAAAATTCCATCAGCACCGTACCGTCTTCCCGGACCGGCGTAATAAAGGAATCATGTTTTTCCGCCGTCACGCCGGTAAGCGGCTGGAAAATATGCGTATAATGGGTAGCGCCCTTTTCTACCGCCCAGTTTTTCATCGCCTCCGCGACAACATCGGCAACGGTAGCGTCCAGCGCTTTCCCTTCCGTAATGGTTTTTTTCAGTTCTTTGTAAACTTGTTTGGGAAGGCGTTCCTGCATGACTTTGTCGTTAAAGACGTCTTCGCCAAAAATTGCAGCTACATTTGTTACTTCGCTCATAATCTATCCTCCTCAATTTCTTTGGCCGTCACGGTTTTGCAATACAAAAAGGCGCTCCGTCTCTGGAACGCCTTTGTCCGTGATCGCCTTATTCAAACCATCCTTACCTTACTCTAGTTCTTGCTAAAATGCAAGTTCTTTTTTTTGATTTCTTTATAAAATAATTTCATTTGTATAATCAGCTTTATAAATCATCGCGTTTTTCTAGACAAGCAAGGTGAGCGCGCGGTAATCGTTTTTGATATTCACATGCGTATGGTCCCCGCCGTACTCCCCATCTAAAGTCCAGGCTGCCGGCGTGTCAAAGTCAAAGACAATATCGCGCGCGCGCGTCTGGAAAAAGTATTTATCGTCCGGCGTCTGCGTAAGCACCGCGCCAAGGATCGCCTGCAGCTCAAACAGGTTTTTCGGCATCCGCACCAGCGTCACTTCAAATACGCCGTCGTCCAGCTTTACGTTTTTTCCGGTGATATTGTGAAAGCCTCCCACGGAAGTGGAATTGGTAATCATCCCGAAAATAAAATCCCCCGTCACCGTAATATCGTTCATTTTGGCCGTCAGGTGGTACGATTTGATCGCCGTCAGTTTTTTTGCCCCCTCCAGTAGGTACGCCATATGCCCCAGCACATTCTTGACGTCCTGATTGGTCTCGTAGGCAACGTCCGTAAACAGCCCGAACGCCGCGATATAGACAAAATAATCGTCGTTGAAAACCCCGATGTCTACCGGAAATTCGTGTTCCTCCGTGATCTGCTTTGCCGCCGTGATAATATTCTTGGGGAGCTTTAAGCTGTTGGCAAAATCGTTGGTGCTTCCCGACGGGATATAGCCGATCAGACATTTTTCCCGGCAGTCCATCATTCCGCTGATCACTTCGTCCAAAGTGCCGTCTCCCCCGCTGCATACCACCAGATCATAGTGATCGGCGGAGCTTGTCGTCCGCTTTCTGGCGTCTCCTGCATTCTGGGAAATGTAAATCGTTACGTCATAACCCGCTTTGATGAAAATGTCCGTCACGTCCAGCAGCTTATTGCGGATGGAGCCCTTCCCCGATTTCGGGTTGATAATAAATAAAATTCTTTTCATTTGCTATCTCTCCCACTTATCACACAGGGCGTTGATCTGGTCGGCAAATTTTGCGAGATCTTTATTCGCCCCTCCCTCGTTGCGGCGGATTACCGACAGCAGGCGCTGTCCGGCCGCAAGCAGCCGGTCGAATACCGTATTCTGGCGTCCGGAAGCCGGCCTCTTTTGCTCGATGCGCACCGGCGCCGCCTCGTAAATAAGCCTGCCCGCCGCAAGGTCATAGGAGGTTCCGCTGTAAGGCGCCATGGTGTTAAGCCCCAGTTCTTCCTTTACGCGTCCGGCAAAGGTTACGCAGGCGCTGTCCTCTCCATGTACTACAAATACCATCTGCGGCTTTTCCGTAAAGGAACGGATCCAGGTCATCAGCCCGTCTTTGTCGGCATGTCCGCTCACTCCCGCAAGCGTGCGGATCTGCGCGCGCACCTCAATATCCTCTCCAAAAAGCTTTACTTTCTTTGCGCCTTCCGCCAGCGCGCGCCCCAGCGTTCCCACAGACTGATAGCCCACAAACAGGATGGTGCTGTCCGGCCGCCACAGGTTATGTTTTAAATGATGCTTGATCCGCCCCGCGTCGCACATGCCGCTGGCCGAAATGATCACTTTGGGATTCTGGTTAAAGTTGATCGCTTTGGAATCTTCGCTGGTAACCGCCGTCTGCAGCCCCGGAAAACCGATGGGGTTAACGCCTTTTTGAATCAGTTCCGCCGCCTCTTTATCAAAGTCGTCGTGCATACGCTCCATAAAAATTTTTGTCGCTTCGATGGCAAGCGGGCTGTCCACATATACCTCAAAATCATCGTGGTTTTTGATCCGTTTTTCTTCCTTGATCTGGCGGATAAAGTAGAGCATCTCCTGTGTTCTGCCCACCGCAAACGCCGGAATTACCACATTCCCGCCGCGGTCAAACGTTTTTTGGATCACATCGGCAAGGTCTGCGATATAGTCCGGGCGCTCCCCGTGGGAACGGTCGCCGTAAGTGGATTCCATGATCACATAATCGGCGTCTTTGATATACTGCGGATCGTTGATGATCGGCTGGGCGGTGTTCCCGATATCCCCGGAAAAGACCAGTTTTTTGCTGATGCCGTTTTCTGTAATCCACACTTCGATAGAAGAAGATCCCAGAAGATGGCCCGCGTCTACAAAGCGGATGCGGATTCCCTCCGCTACCGTAATCGTTTCGCCGTATTCGCTGGAAACAAAGCACTTCATCACGCCTTCCGCATCCTCCATGGTATATAACGGCACATATTCTTCTTTGCCGGAGCGTTTTGCCTTGCGGTTGCGCCATTCCGCCTCAAACATCTGAATGTGGGCGCTGTCGCGCAGCATGATACTGCAGAGCCGCTCGGTAGCGCAGGTAGCAAATACCTGCCCGCGGAATCCGTTCTTATAAAGAAGGGGAAGGCTGCCCGAATGGTCGATGTGCGCGTGGGTCAGCAGCACCATATCGATTTCGGATTCGTGAACCGGCAGAGGCACGTTTTCAAAATAATTCACGCCCTGCTCCATACCGTAGTCGATCAGTATTTTCTTTTCACACGCTTCCAGATAAAAGCAGCTTCCTGTCACCTCGTGGGTCGCACCAATAAATGTCAGCTTCATGTCTGTCTCCTTTCCGTAAAGTCGAAAAATAGGGTATACTTTTTTACCAGTATACCCTATCCTTTCTGTAAATGACAATTCTTTTTCACAGATTTTCCAATTTATTTTGACCGCGCCGATCCGCTATCTTTTGGCGTAGCAGCCGGATATGCACAAACCGGCGTCCTGATCTGTAAAAATAAACGTACTGAACGCATCGCTGACGCTCACTGCCTTGATAAGATCCGCTGACGTTTCTCCCGTTCCGATCAGATAGCGCCGATAACCGGGCGTGCCCGTCTGCATCAGTTCCTTTGTCCGGCTTTCCTGCGCGCCGCCCTCCGGCAGCCTGATGAAGCGGATTGTTTTCCATTCTTCCCGCAGGCTCTCCTTCAGCGCTTCGCGGCATTCAAAAAAGTCCGCCGTTCCAATCAGCAAATGACCGTCGATAAAATAATTCTCGTTTTTTCGGTTATGTTTCTTGCACTGCGTATAGTCTGCACAGAGCATACAGCGCATTTCACACCTTAAATCCGCTGCATCCACCGCCAGAGTACAGGGCAGATCCGGCGCGCATGGCTTTATATTCATCATGCACTCGTAATCCGCCGGGGCAAGCCCCCTGCTGCCGGCATAGACAATCAGCTTCTCTTTGCTGCAAAACAGCTTCAGCACAAAATCCGGCATACTCACCTCATAATGATCTGCAATCCCGCGGCACTCGGCCGCGCCTTCCCATACCGGCGCGTCCTGCGTTTTCGGATACAAAAGCGTATCTACCGTACACGTTTTTAACAGCGTTTTTGCCCGCGTAACCGTAAATGGAGAAAGATCCATTAAAATCAGCAGGTCCAAACGTTCCGTTACGGCAGATTCGGGAAGCTTTTCTTCCTCTGCATCCTGCGCGCCGCCGCCAAGGCACAGCATCTGTATGCCGTCTTTTCCCTGCGCTGCACCGACGCTCGCGCTGAAACATACACCCGAAGATACCGGGTGATAAAGAAAACGATAATACTTTGCGTCCATGATAATTCCCCCTTATTTCTCTTCAATTACTTATTATCCAGTCAGAGCTTCGCGCACTGCGCGTTTCAGCCGCGCCGGCTCCCCGCCGGCTCTCCCGGCATTTCTTCGCCTGTCTGCAGGAGCAGATGAAAGGTAATGTAAAAGTGCAGTCATCGCCTGGAATCTGCAGCGCGGGGCATGTAAATACCGGGCGGATATAAGTTTTTCCGCTGTAAGGATAAACCGCACAGCGTGTTTGATGTTCTAGCCAACGTAAATTGTGGATGTACAACTCATAGCTGTTTCCACTGCTTTTCCGTCTTTGTAAACATTGTGCCCGCCGCGCACATAGTAATAACCGGCGGCGACCGACACGTCTTTTCCGCCGCTTACATAGCTGGTGTTGGTGGCGTTATAATCTCCGGAAGTGACCGTAGCGCCGCTCTTTTTGTAAAGATAAACGTTGGCGTTTACCTTGCTCATCGTGCGATAGCAGCTTGTTTCCGCACCAATATGCACTTTTTTGTTTCCAATCACTGTAATGGAACTGGCACCGGAGGCGATATATGTGCCCTGCGGGCTGACCGGCGCGATGCCGACGGCGCGCTCCAGTACTGGCTCCATGCCCGTCTGTTCGTCAAACTCCACCGCAAAGGCGGAGGCGGAAACGCCGCACGACAGGAAAAGCAGCGTGCAAAAAAGCGATACGGTTGCCAATCTTATTTTCCTCATACGTTTCCTCCTTTCTCTTTTGTATTTTACATTACATTTATAAATACGAACCCGCTCCTGCTTCGTTACGATGTTTTTAGGAAATTTGCATATTTTCCACTAGTTTTATAAATTCTTCCCGCGGCAGCACCCCGTGAATCATATACTCGCAGTCCTCGTATAAAAACTGCGCCGCATAATTATTCTCCGCTGAGGAAGACGCCAGTTCCAAGACTTCTATTTCCCCATATCTGGTCTGCACCGGAATCGTCTCCAATACCTCTCCATCTAACGTCGTTCCTTTGATAGAATTTTGTAATTCCTTCACCATATGAACCGTTAAAATCGTATCCCCATAGCGGTAAAACAGCAGCGCTTTCTGCGGCACGTCTTCTATTGCATAATGGTCAAACGTCAGCCCTTCCGGCATGTACATAAAATAAGCCGCATGAATCCCCACTTTTTCTTCTATCTCGGCAAGCACTTTGCTGATTTCATAGCCATCTTCCCCGGCCCCGTCTATCGTTCGATATTCCGATACTGTCTCCCGCCCCATGATCACATTCCACAAATTCACCAGCCACAAACGCCTTGCTTCGCTGGTCATGCCGACGCCAAGGATCACCGCAAGCGCGGCAGCCATCACGCCCGCCGTGCGCAGCGCTCTACGCCGTCTGCGGGTATGGATTTTGTTGTCCCCGTCCTCCAGCGACGCAATGCGCCGCGCCATATCGGCTTCCATCTCAGGCGTCAGCCGGATATCGTCAAGTTCCGGCTGCGCGTTCAGCTTTTCCTCAAAAGCGTCCGCCGCCTCAATGAGCTGCGCGCGCCGTTTTTTCCCTTTTTTCCCTCTTTGTATTTCCATTTAGGCGTAAGTCCCTTCTTGACTTTTTCCTCCGAGCGTATAAACTGATAGTAGTGATAAATCGGAGGTTTATTTATGAAACGTATCATTCTTACCGGCGGCGGCACCGCCGGGCATGTCACCCCTAATATTGCCCTGATTCCCCGCCTCAAAGAACTGGGATATGAAATCCAGTACATAGGTTCCTACACCGGAATCGAAAAGACCCTGATTGAAGAAATGGGAATTGCCTATCACGGCATTTCGTCCGGCAAGCTCCGGCGTTACTTTGACCTGAAAAATTTTACCGATCCTTTCCGCGTAATCAAGGGTTATCGGGAAGCCCGCAAAATCTTAAAAACCGTAAAGCCGGACGTGGTATTTTCCAAAGGCGGCTTTGTGGCGGTTCCCGTGGTGCTTGCGGCAAAGCATTGCCATATTCCGGTGATCATCCACGAATCCGACATGACGCCGGGCCTGGCGAACAAACTTGCCATTCCTTTTGCAACCAAGGTGTGCTGCAATTTCCCGGAAACGCTTGCCTGCCTGCCGCAGGAAAAAGCGGTGCTGACCGGTTCTCCCATCCGGCAGGAGTTAAAGAACGGCAGCCGCAGCGCCGGTCTGCGCCTGTGCGGATTTACCGCAGACAAACCGGTTCTGATGGTAATTGGCGGAAGTCTTGGCTCCGCTAATATCAACCATGCTATCCGCGAGATTCTGCCCGAACTGCTGCAAACCTTTCAGGTGGTGCATCTGTGCGGGAAGGAAAAACTGGATCCCGCCCTGGAGCATACGCCCGGCTATGTGCAGTTTGAATACGTTGAACAGGAGCTTGCGGATCTGTTTGCGCTGGCAGACATTGTGGTCTCCCGTGCGGGAGCAAACGCCATCTGCGAACTGCTGGAGCTGCGCAAGCCCGCCCTGTTAATTCCGCTGGGCACAAGCGCAAGCCGCGGCGACCAGATTTTAAACGCCGAGTCTTTCCGCAAGCAGGGCTTCTGCGAAGTGCTTCCGGAAGAAAATCTCACCGGCCGGCTTCTTCTGGAAACCATCCGCGGGCTTTATCAGTCCCGGCTCGCTTATATCCGCGCCATGGAAACGAGCGATCTGAATAACGCAATCGAACAAATTACCGGGTTAATAGAATCGGTGCGCTAGATGCCGCCCGGAAAATCGGTTCCGTATTTTGCCTGTAAAAAATGTTTTGCCCGATATAATCTTGCGCGAAGCACCGCGGATGAAATTCCAAGGTGCTTCGCCGTTTCTTCGTGACTCACTTCACGGATGCAAATGTAATCGATCACTTCGTACCAGAGTTCATTTTCTTCTTTTAACTCGGCAAGTATCTTTTGTAAAAACAGACGGTCCGTACACTGCTTTTCCATATCCGGGCCGCTCATTTCGCGGTTTAGCATGTCGGACCCATCCACTAAGATCTCTTTTCTTGTACTGGCTTTTCTCCAATGATCGATCAGCAGATTCTTTGCGACATGCAGCAGCCATGCTTTTACAAATTCCGGCTCTACGGCCTCCATATTGCGGTAGTAGGCTAAAAATGTCTGCTGGCAAATTTCCGCCGCCAGTTCTCTATCATTTGTCTGAGCCACTACAGATTTCATCACCAGCGCGGCATAGCGCTTATAAACCTCTGTAAATGTCTCTTCATTCCTCATTTGTACAATCCCTGTTATTCTTCCTCAAATTTTTTTAAAAGCTCCGCTTTATCGCTCTGTGTCAGTTCTCCCGGCTTCCATCCGATTTTGAGCATATCATTGCGATAGCGCGGGATCAGATGAATGTGGAAATGAAATACCGTCTGCCCGGCTGCCTCGCCGTTATTCTGCAGGACATTAATTCCGTCGCAGTTTAGCGCTTTTTTCATTTTCCGCGCCATTTTTTTTGCCAGGATAAACGCTTTCCCGGCAAGTTCATCGGGCATTTCATAAAGATTGGCAAAATGTTGTTTCGGCAGTACCAGCATATGTCCTTTTGCCGCCGGGCCGACGTCGAGGATTACCCGAAAGTCCTCGTCCTCAAATAAGACGGCCGACGGGATTTCGCCTGCCGCAATTTTACAAAAAATACAGTTTTCCGTCATGCTTTGCGCTCCTTTCCCGTATTTATTATCAGAAATCGCTGCGTTGATGCAAACGTTATTTTTATCTTAAAATTTTTGCCAAAAGATGTCAATATAGGAGGAAAAAATTATGCCGTCTTCACACGAATCATTTTCTTTATCCGATAAGCTGAACGAGTCGCTCTCTCTGATAGACGACGGCTGGCAGCAGTTGTCGCAAAGGCATCCGGAAATCTGTGAGGACCCTTATTGGGCGATTGTGCAAAGCGAATTGGCGTATCTGAAAACCGTTT
Source organism: uncultured Marvinbryantia sp. (assembly GCA_947624335.1). GTDB lineage: Bacteria > Bacillota > Clostridia > Lachnospirales > Lachnospiraceae > Marvinbryantia. The sequence continues at coordinate 2,189 of CANQJX010000023.1, read as the reverse complement.
TAAACCGTTTAAAATAACTGCGTAACCGCCGCCAGGAAGAATCCGCCCAGAAAGCCGCCCAGATGCGCAAAATGATCTACGCCCACATCCATAAAGCCCTGAATAAGCGACAGTACCGCCATCATCAGTACGCCGCGCACATCGAGATCCTTCACTTTGCCCCTGCCGCGGACGATCAGCCAGACCAGTCCTCCCAGCACGGCGAAAATAGCGCCGGACGCTCCCGCGGAAACGATGTCTTCCCCCTGCGCGGCGCTAACCGCAAGCGACAGCAGGTTCCCGGCCAAGCCTCCGCCCATATAAATAAGAAGATAGCGAACGGCTCCCACCCTTGTCTGCAGCATGTCCCCGGCAAAAAGCAAGAGCAGCATATTAAAGAAAAGATGCTCCACGCCAAAATGCAAAAACATACTGGTAAACAGCCTGTAATACTCTTTTTTTTGCAAAACAGCGGACGGAAGCATCGCTCCGTGTTCCAGCATATAAACAGGGTTCAGCACGTCGCCGCCCGTAACTTCCAGCAGCAGAAAAACGCCGATATTCACAGCCACCAGCAGCAGATTCCATTTTTTTCTATGCTTTAAAAAGGTTGTCAGTTCCTGCAACATAGATTTCGTACCTTTCCCAAATTTTTCACTTGTATATTTTATCTTTCTGTATTAGAATGTAGGCATATAAACCATTTGAAGGAGGATTTGTATTATGGCATATGTAATTTCTGATGAATGCGTAGCATGCGGAACATGCGCAGATGCCTGCCCGGCGGAAGCTATCAGCGAAGGCGACGGCAAATATGTGATCGACGCAGACGTGTGTCTGGAATGCGGAACCTGCGAAAGCGAATGCCCGACCGGCGCGATTTCCGCAGAATAATCGCAGACAGGCTTTCAACATTTGGGGCGTACATGGTACGCCCTGTTTTTTTATTTTCCATCTTTGCGTTTTTTGTGAAGCCTGTCCCAGAAGCGCGGCTTTTCCTTTGCCGCCGCCACATAACGGCTGTTTTTCTGGCGCGCCCGGATCGCCTCGTCCAGACGGCGGAAATGCTCCTCTTCCCGCTGCTCCTGCATATGTAAAAGGTAATTGGTCTCCTTTGCCATGGACTCTTCAAAGCGCCGCTGAAGTTCCTCGTTATTGTCTTTGATCGCTTTTTCTACGATTCCTCCCACCAGTTCTTTAAATTGTTCCAGCCGCTGCGCGTTCGACCGCATTACCGCTAACTGCCGCACGTTCCATACCGGGGCGTCGGATTCCCCGCATTGCGCTTCGCTGTTTTCTTTCTGCGCGCCGCAGTCCGTGTTTTGCAGCACGACTTTGATCGCCCTTAGCTGCAGCCCTTCTTCTTTTAGTTTCTTCACGTTTCGAAATGTTTCGATATTTTCGCGGGTGTAGTATCGATGTCCCAGCTCGGTCCTGCCGATGGAAAGACCCAGTTCTTCTTCCCAGTAGCGCAGGACATGGGCTTCCACGGCGACCATTTTCGCCGCGTCGGAAATCAGGTAACGCTGTTCCCCCACACTACTTCCCCCTTGCTTGTTTTGGACTTAGTATAGCACATCTGTCTATATTTCGGCAAAAAAGATTTCGCAATATTCGACACACGCAATGCAAATAGCATTATTTTGCTTTTTTGAACTTAAGAACAAGATTATGCTATTTTTATTTTATTTTTCCCCTGCCCTCTGAAAATCTCCAGATTATTCAAAAGTAAGTCCATTTTGTATATTTTGCTTGTATGCTAGAATAAATAAGTCATAAAAATATGTAATATGACGAAAATAAAATTTTTTCAGGAGGGTAAAACATGAAGAAAAAATTAGCAATGCTGTTAGCTGCTGTTTTAGCTTTCGGTGCAGTTTCTGTTCCGGTAATGGCTGACGACGAAGCAGCGGCGGGCGGAAAAGTTGGTATTTCTATGCCGACACAGTCTCTGGAGCGTTGGAATCGCGACGGCGCTTATCTGCAGGAGCAGTTTGAAGCGGCTGGTTATGAAGTAGAACTTACTTACTCCGATAACGAAGTAGACCAGCAGGTAAACGATATTCAAAATCTGATCTCCGACGGCGTAAACCTTCTGGTTATCGCTGCAATCGACGGCGAAGCGCTGAACACGGTTATGGATGAAGCGGTAGAAGCGGGCATCCCGGTGATTATCTTATTCTTGATTTAAGTGCATTTGCACATTTAAC
>CANQJX010000022.1 GCA_947624335.1 uncultured Marvinbryantia sp. | reverse complement strand
GCACGCTTTCGGGCCGCATCGGAAATCGATGCCTGCGAGCGGATAAAATCCGCGTTTCCGCCGCACAGGGTACTGCCCGCGCAGACGGCGCGCAGGCCGTTGCCCGGCAGCGCTTCAAAGCCGCTTACTTCCGATGCGGTCAGATTCCTCTGTTTCGCCTCCTGCAGAATCGCCCGCGCCAGCGGATGTTCGCTTCTTTGCTCCAACGTGCAGGCAAGCTGCAAAAGCCCGCTTTCGCTCATCTGCTCCGGCAGAATATCCGTCACGCGCGGTTCCCCTTCCGTGATCGTCCCGGTTTTATCCAAGGCCACAATCTGCGTCTTTCCAGCCTCTTCCAGGGATACCGCCGTTTTAAATAAAATCCCGTTTTTCGCTCCCATGCCGTTTCCTACCATGATCGCCACCGGAGTTGCCAGCCCCAGCGCGCACGGACAGCTGATCACCAGCACGGAGATCCCGCGCGCAAGCGCAAACCCCGCGCCCTGCCCCGCAAGCAGCCACCCGAAGGCCGTTACAAGCGCAATGGCAATCACCGCCGGTACAAATACCCCGGACACCTTGTCCGCCACCTTTGCAATCGGCGCCTTGGTTGCCGCCGCGTCGCTGACCATGCGGATAATCTGGGAAAGCGTGGTGTCTTCTCCCACACGCGTCGCTTCGCATTTCAGAAAACCGGACTGGTTTAGCGTTGCCGCCGATACCATATCGCCCGCCGCTTTATCCACGGGAACGCTCTCCCCGGTTAAAGCCGCCTCGTTGACGGCGCTTGCTCCTTCAACCACAACTCCGTCTACCGGTATATTTTCGCCCGGGCGCACTACAAACAGATCGCCTTTTTTTACCTCCGCAATCGGCACTTCCGTCTCAGCGCCGTCCCGCAGGATTACCGCGGTTTCGGGCGCAAGCCGCATCAGGCTTTTCAAAGCGTCCGTCGTTTTTCCCTTAGAACGCGCTTCCAGCATTTTCCCTACTGTAATCAGCGTAAGAATCATAGCGGCCGACTCAAAATAAAATTCATGCATATAGGACATGACCTGTTCCATATTGCCTTTTGCCTGCGCGTCCGTCATGGCAAACAACGCGTATGTGCTGTAAAGAAACGCCGCGCTTGCGCCGAGCGCTACCAGCGTATCCATATTCGGCGCTCTGTGCCGCAGGCTTTGAAAGCCGCTGATAAAAAACTTCTGGTTAATGACCATGATAATGACTGTCAGAAGAAGCTGCAAAAGCCCCGCTGCAACGTGGTTGCCCGCAAGAAATGACGGCAGCGGCCAGTTCCACATCATATGTCCCATCGATACATACATTAACACGGCCAAAAAACCGACGGACAAGCACAAACGTCTTTTTAAAGCCGGCGTTTCCCGGTCCGCGAGCGATTCTTCCTGCGCGCGCGCAGAACCGGAAGCGTCCGTTTCTTTCCCTTTTGCCGACGCGCCGTATCCGGCTTCCGTCACGGCGCGAATGATGGCGTCGTCGGACGCCGTGCCTTCCACTCCCATGGAATTTGTCAGCAGGCTGACGGAGCAGGAAGTAACGCCGGGCACGTTTGATACCGCTTTTTCTACGCGCGCGCTGCAGGCCGCGCAGCTCATTCCTGTCACATGAAATTGTCTCATTTTTATCCTTCCTTTCACCAAAAGCCCCGTGCAGAAGCGCTTATTTCATCAGCTTCTGCAGAACCGCTACCAGTTCGTCGATGACTTCCTCGTTGCCGTCGTGAATATCTTTTACCACGCAGGTGCGGATATGGCTGGCCAGCAGAACTTTACTGAAACTGTTTAAAGCCGCGTTTACCGCGGATACCTGAATCAGAATATCCGGACAGTAAGCGTCCTTTTCTACCATTCCCTTAATCCCGCGTATCTGCCCCTCCACACGGTTGAGGCGGTGAAGCAGGTCTTTGTACTCTTCGTCGGAGCGCTCCTTGGTTTTGTGACAGCAGCATTCCGTCTGTTTCTCCATAAAATCATCCCCCTTTTTACGATGCTTTATGAAAAAATTTCATCTTCTTTTATGAAGATTATATACCCCTATGGGGTATATTGCAAGTAAAAATTTTTGCCCGACGGCGCACAAGACAAAAGAAAGCGGAATGCATGCCCAAAATACAGCTCTGCATTCCGCTTCTTTTTAATCAAATAAAATCGTTTCGTCCATTCCCTCCGTCTTTATCACAATATAGGGATAGGACGGTTCCTTCGGGATCTCCTCCTGTCTGGACGGCCCGATCAGCTCAAACTTTACATGTATCCCGTCCTCCCCAAGATAACACTGTTTTACGGCAATGCTGTAACCGCCGCTCTCCTGTTCTCCAAAGCCTCTGGCTATGTACAGGTACCCCTCGTTCTGATAGCTGAGCTTCATCTCCTCTTTTTTGTTCTCCGCAATCACATCCGCCAGCGCTTTGGGAACCGCGTCTTCCTCCAGTACCGTAAATTCCAGATCGCGGATCTTTCCCTCCGGCTGCGCTTCCCCGCATCCGGACAAGAAAAGGACGGGCAGACACAGGCACAGGCACACCCAACATGTTTTCCAAAAACGTTTCATACCGTTCTCACATTTCTTTTTTATATTTGTATGAAACGCCGCGTGCGGATATGTGCTTTTTTCCTGATTTTAAAAACTTCCGGCCATCCGCGTCTTTCTTTTCTTGCAACTCGCCGCTGTTTTTTGTATACTGGCAGAGAAAGGATGGGGTTGTATGTTTCGTTTTCTTATCGTATGCGTTACCGTGATCGGATTTTTAATTTTGTCCATTCCCGTTTTGATTGCGGAATGGATCGTCGGGAAATGCAGCCGCAGGGCGCGCGATCTTTCCTCCCTGCGGATTGTCCAGGCAGTCTTTCGCCTGATCCTGTGGGAAACGGGCGCGGATATCACTGTGATCGGGCATGAAAACGTGCCGGACGAAGCGGTACTCTATGTCGCCAACCACCGCAGCTATTTTGACATTCTGCTGACGTACTGCAGATGCCCCGCTCTGACCGGTTATGTGGCAAAGGACAGCATGGAGAAAATTCCGCTGCTCTCCACATGGATGAAGCGTCTCTATTGTCTGTTCCTGAACCGCGAAGATATCCGTCAGGGGCTAAAAACGATCCTCGCCGGAATCGAACAGATAAAAAGCGGGATTTCCATGTGTATTTTCCCCGAAGGGACGCGCAACACCGGATCGGATCTGATGCCTTTTAAAGAGGGAAGCCTGAAAATGGCGGAAAAAACCGGCTGCGCCATTGTCCCGATTGCCATTACAAACTCGGCGGATATTTTTGAAAATCATTTTCCGAAAATCAAACCCGCGCGCGTAATCCTCGAATATGGAAAACCGATTTATCCCCGGCAGTTAAGCAAAGAAGAACGCAAATTCCTGGGCGCGTATACCCGCGGCGCAATTCAGGAAATGCTGCAAAAACACGCGGCAGAATAAGGAAAAACAGCAAAACGGCAGGGAGGAACCGCAAAACGCGCGGCCTTCTCCCTGCCGTTTTTGTCTGTTCTGTTTTTATTCCGGATAAACTTCTTCTTCAAATCCCGCAAATTCATCGACAATTGCCGGATCTGCCTGCGCGCCGTCCGCCGCCGGATCGGCGGTTCCGTCGAGAATCTGTTCCGGCTCCGCTTCCGTAAGCGGTTCCTCCGGAAGTTCTTCTCCTTCCGCCTCGTCTTCCGTTTGATAGGCTTCCTCTAAAATTTTCATAATGCTGTCATACAAAAACGTCTTATCCGCATCCTCCAGCATGCTCTGCTCCAGGAAGTTCTCGGAATCCCGGAAGATCAGCCTTCTTACATACTTATCCATCTGCTGTAAATCGGGATCCTCATAGTCTTTATCCGGCGCAAGAGAGGACGTTTCCTCTACAATCGTCTTACTGATCGTTTCATCCGCGTCTTCCTCTGCTGCAACCGCATCCGCGCCTTTTACCAGAACCTGCAGCAGATATTTGGTGATCTTCTCCGGCATCTGCTTTGCCGCGTCTTCCGTAAGATACACCTGCGTACCGCCGTCCTCGCTGGAAATCGTGGTTGTGGCAAACGTCGTCTCTACGTCTTCTTTTACCTGGTCAAACAGTTCCTTTGCTTCCGTATCCAGCATATCCGCTGTCAGTTCCGTTTCGCTTTGCGCTTCCGTCGCCGCCGTCTCCGGCTCGCCCGGCTGCGCGTCGCTTTCAAAAGCCGCGGTTTCCGTCTGCTGCGCGTCCGTTTCCGGCGCCTGGGTCTCGTCCTGCGCGATCGCTTCGGTCTGCGCCTGCGTCTCCTCCTGCGGAAGAACCGCTTCGGTCTGCGCCTCGGACTGCTCCTGAACGGTCTTTGTCGTATCTTCCTCTAACACAGGCGTCCCGCCCTGTTCCAGAACAGACGGATCCGTATTCTGTAAAATGTTTTCGTCCTCTTCCTCCGTGGTAAAATCGTCCCCGATAATGATGCCTTCGTCAACCACCGTCTCATTTTCCATCTGCTGCTGTTGCTGCTGCGCCGCTTCCAGAGCCGCCTGTTCGGAAAGCTCCGCCTGCTGCTGCGCCGCCTGCACATCTTCCTCGGACGCGCCCGCATCACCGGCAACGTTCGCCTGTACGCGGTCGAGCGTTGCTTTTAACTGCGTAATATCGTACTCCTGCTGCGCGATCTGCTGCAGCAGTTCCGCAATCTGCGCGCTCTGGTCCGCGTTGATCGTCACATTATAATTGTTTGACACATTGTTCAAAACATTCGTGATCTCGTCAATATTCGTGATATTGTTTTCGATCACCTGCTCTTTCGTCTCGTTGATCACGGCCGTCGCTTTGCTCTGGCCCACTTCGTTCGCCAGATTTCCCGTAGCTACCAGCTCCTGATTTGCCAGTTCCACCTTGGCGGGATCCAGAATCTGCTGGCTTGCGTTTTCGTAAGCCATAATTACGCCGGTCAGCGCGCCCGTGCCCGATACCCTGAACGGGCATGCCGCCACCACCTGGCAGTTGGTAACGCCCGATGTGGAAAGCGTCGTCGCAATCATATTGCTGGTCACCCAGTCCAGATTGGCCGTTTTTACCTGAATGCCGCCGCTGCTCGTCGGCGCTACCAGCGCGCAGCTATAAGTATAATTTCCGATCTGCTCCAGCGGGACATAAGCGCCCAGATGATTCCGTTCGTCCGTGTTGTTAATATAAATGACGTCCACCGCGTCGTAGGTCATCCCAAAGTAGCGCATCATCATGTCCTTCTGTTCCTGGCTCAAATCCGCGCCAAGCGTTACTACCTTACGGCTGTCCGCCATTGCGGGCGCTGCGCAGCCAAGAGCGACGCAGATGCCCAGTAACATACTGCCGATCCATTTCTTTCTCATGTTCTTATCCTCCTCTGTTTTTATTTGTTGCTTTACTCCTCCGGTTGCCGGGTTAACGCATCCACAATTTTCTCAAAGTGCATAAAATGAGAAGCCTTTACAAGCACCGCATCCCCCTCCCGGATCTGCTTTGGCAAAATGGCGAGCGCCTCATCCAGCGTATCCGCCGTAATGATTCGCAGCGCCGGGTTTTCTTTTTGGGCCGCCGCAGCAAGATGGCGGGATAAAGTTCCCACGCACACCAGCAGCGAAACCGGAAGCGTGCCCGCTATCCGTCCTACCTGTTCGTGCAGTTCGCGCGCGCGTTCCCCAAGTTCTCCCATATCGCCCAAAACCGCAACCTTTCGCTGCGGCGCTTCGCTAAACGTCCTCAAAGACGCTTCCATCGACGCCGGGTTTGCGTTATAACAGTCGTCCACCACGGTAATACCGTTTGCGTGCATTACGCGGAAACGCCCGCTTAAAGCCTTCAGTTCTTCCATCCCGTTTTTGATTTCCCCGTTCTTCATTCCCAGCGCAAGCGCGACCGCCGTTGCCGCCAGCGCATTTTGCACCATGTGGGCTCCCGGAATCGGGATCGTTACCTCAAAACTCCCCTCCTTATCATGGATATTGCACTTTACCCCCTCCAGGCCTGCGCCTCTGATGTCCGTGGCATACACGTCGCGCGTCTGCGTCATGCCGAAAAAGACCGGCGCGATGTCCTTTACCTTATGAAGCGCGGCCAGTTTATCATCATCCCCGTTCAGGACAATGGTTCCGTCCGGGGCAATGAAATCAAAAATTTCTGATTTTGCTTTTAATACGCCGTCGCGGTCGCCCAGAAATTCCAGGTGACAGTTGCCGATATTGGTAATCACGCAGCAGTCGGGGCGGGCAATCCTGCTTAACCTGTGCATCTCTCCAAAATGGTTGATTCCCATTTCCAGTACCGCCACTTCGTCCTCCTCGGTAAGCCGGAAGATCGTCAGCGGAAGCCCCAGTTCGTTGTTGAAACTTCCGATCGTTTTCAGCACGCGGTACTTCTTTGAAAGTACCGAAGCGATTATCTCCTTGGTGCTGGTTTTGCCGACGCTTCCCGTCACGCCTACCACCTTAACGTTCAACTGCCGGCGGTAGTATTCGGCAATCGCCATCAAAGCCTTTTGGGTGGATTCCACCTGTATGTACGCTCCCGCGGGATGCTCCGGCTTTTTCTCGCACAGCACGCACAGCGCGCCCTTTTCAAAAACATCCGCGATAAAGCTGTGCCCGTCCACACGTTCCCCGCAAATGGCTGCAAACATTCCTCCCGGCGTTACCGTGCGGCTGTCCGTTGTAATGGCTGTAATTTCTTTATGAGCATCCGCTTCCGTTCCGTAATAAGTTCCGCCGCATGCGCCGGCAATATGTTCCAATGTCAGATTTTTCATAAATTATCCTCTCGGCTTCAAAGATATTTCTATTATTTTTTCGCACAGGTCGCCGAACGACATCCCCAGCGCCGCAGCCTCCTGCGGAATCAGGCTGGTGGGCGTCATGCCGGGAAGCGTGTTTGCCTCCAGGCAATACACGTTTTCTTCTTCGTCAACAATAAAATCCATGCGCGCATAACTCTCCAGGTGAAGCGCCCGGTACGCTTCCAGAGCGCATTGCTGCACCTTATCCGTCAGTTCTTTGCTGATCTTTGCCGGACAGGTATCAATCGTGCTGCCCGCCACATATTTATTCTTATAGTCGTAAAATCCCGTTATCGGCTCGATCTGAACAACGGGATACACTTCGCCGTCCACAACCGCCGCCGTCAGTTCCATTCCCTGTATATACTGCTCGACGACCAATTCGTCCTCGTAGCCAAAGCCTTCTTCTACCGCGTTCGCAAACGTCTCCTCGCTCTGCGCGATATATACGCCCACGCTGGAACCGCCGCACGCTGTCTTTACGACGCAGGGCAGCTCCATGCCAAGCTGCGCCGCGCTTTTCCCTGCATCCTGCCTGCGGATTACTATACCCGCGGGGGTTAAGACGCCGCTTTCCCGGAACAGTTGTTTGCTGATCGTCTTATCCATCGCCAGCGCGCTGCCCAGATAACCGCAACCGGTATATTTGATTCCAAGCAGATCAAACGCCGCCTGGATTTTCCCATCCTCGCCGCAGCTCCCGTGCAGGGCCAGAAAAACAATATCCGCCCGCCTGCATACTTCCAGAACATTCGGGCCGAAAAAATCCCGGCGCCGCGCCTTTCTTTCTTCGATCGTATCGTTAAAACTTTCGATATACGCCACTTCTTCCTCCAGCGCATAATCGTCGGTAAACGCCGCTTCCGCCCGCAGCTCTTCCTTTCCGCAAAATACGTCGATCAGAATTGCCTGATGCCCTTTTTCGCGCAGCGCCCTGCACACCTGTGTTCCCGATACAATCGAAACCTCGCGCTCTGTGCTGGTTCCTCCCGCCAATACTACAATTTTCAAACTCTATACCTCCGCCAGATACTTGTCAATGCTGACCAGTTTTACGCTTAATACGAATATTTCCGCCGCGATTGCCAGTTCCTCCGGTGTCGGGTAGGACGGCGCGATACGGATATTGCTGTCGTTCGGGTCTTTGCCGTACGGATACGTCGCACCTGCTTCCGTCATCACAAGTCCCGCCTCTTTTGCTTTCGCCACAATTGCTTTCGCGCAGCCCGGAAGCGCGTCAAAAGAAATAAAGTATCCGCCGCGCGGACGCAGCCAGCTTCCGATCTGAAGGTCGCTCAGTTCTTTATCCAGCACGTTCAGGACCGCTTCAAACTTCGGGCGCAGCACATCCGCCTGTTTTTTCATATGCGCCACCATGCCGTGGATATCCTTAAAATAGCGCACATGGCGCAGTTGGTTCAGCTTATCGTGCCCGATAGTCTGAATCTTCATATGCTTTCTGACAAATTCCAGATTCGCCGGGGACGCCGCCATCGCCGCCACGCCGGAACCCGGAAAACTCACCTTGGAGGTGGAGCAGAATTTAAAGACCATATCGGGATTGCCCTCTTTTTTGCACTCCATCAGAATTTCAATCAAATGATCCTGTTTGTCGTCGTACAGATGATGAATCCCATAAGCGTTGTCCCAGTAGATGCGGAAATCTTCCGCCGCCGGTTTTAAGCGGGCAAAACGGCGCACCGTTTCATCCGAATAGGTGATGCCCTGCGGATTGGAATATTTGGGCACGCACCAGATCCCCTTGACCGTCGGATCGTTATTGACATATTCTTCCACCAAATCCATATCCGGTCCGTCCGGCGTCATCGGGATATTTACCATATCGATCCCAAAATATTCCGTAATCGCAAAATGTCTGTCGTAGCCCGGCACCGGACAGAGAAATTTTACCTGATCCAGCTTGCACCACGGCGTGCTGCCCATTACCCCGTGCGTCATAGAACGCGACACGGTATCAAACATAATATTCAGGCTGGAATTTCCATAAATAATGATCTGATTCGCCGGCACCTCGGTCATATCCGCAAGCAGCTGCTGCGCTTCGGGAATCCCGTCCAGTACGCCGTAATTGCGGCAGTCCACGCCGGTCTCGCATTTCAGATTGGAGGTGCTGCTCAATACGTCCATCATCCCCATCGCCAGGTCCAGCTGTACCGCCGACGGTTTTCCCCGCGACATATCCAGATGCAGGTTCTGCGCCTTAATCTCGTCAAACTTTTTCTCCAGTACCGCTTTCTCCTTTTGCAGTTCCTCTCTGCTGAAATCCCTGTAAGCTTTCATTTTTTCATTCTCCTCATGTTTTTCATAATTTTCTCCGCCTGTGCGGAAAACGCTCCTCCTGTCCCTACTGGCGCAGATAAATTCCCTGCGACTCAATCCAGTCGTCAATGTCCTCGATGCACTCCTGCGCCCATGTGGGGCTTAATGTTTTCTCCTGTTCCTGCTCCTGATCGCCGCGTTTCGCTTCGGTTTTTTTCTCTTCTTCCATATACATGCCTCCTCAGTAATTAAAAAATCCTTCCTGTCCCAGTTCCTGTGTTTTTACGCTGCCGCGCACCTTAAACTGAAGTTCGGGATTGCGGATGCTCACTCTTGTATGGTCCGGTACGGAAGATGTGATAAATGCGTTGCTGCCGATCACCGCTCCCTCCCCGATCAGGGTTTCGCCGCCTAAAATAGACGCGCCCGCATAAACCGTAACGTGATCCTTTAACGTGGGATGCCGTTTTACATTGCGCAGCGACTGCCCGCCCTTTGTGGAAAGGCCGCCCAGCGTTACGCCCTGATATATTTTTACATGACTTCCGATCACCGTTGTTTCCCCGATCACCACGCCGGTTCCGTGATCGATAAAAAAATATTCCCCGATCGCGGCGCCGGGATGAATGTCGATCCCCGTCAGATTGTGGGCATACTCGGTCATAATGCGCGGGATCATCGGTACTCCCAGAATATGCAGCGCATGCGCGATCCGGTACACCGAAATCGCAAACAGCCCTGGATAGGAGAAGATGACTTCGTCCGTGTTAAACGCCGCAGGGTCCCCGTCGTATGCCGCCTGCACATCTTCCGCCAGAATATCGCGCAGCTTTGGCAGCGTCTGCAAAAACTCCCATACCAGCGCGCGCGCTTTTTCCCGGTTTTTTCTTTCGGTCTGTTTCCCGCTGTTTTCCACAACATCCAGCGCTTTTTCTGTCTGTTTTGTCAGCTCGTAGCTGATATTTTCCAGAAGTTCGCCGACATGATAACCCACCGTTTCGCTCTTTAATTTTTTATATTCAAAATACCCCGGAAACAGCACCTGACGGATCATTTCGCAGATTTTAATGATCATCTCCCGGTTTAAGCGGTTATCGGAGTCGATGTTGCTGATGATCTCATGCTTTTCATAGCTTGCAAGCAACGACGAGACTAAGCCTTCCATCTTATCGGTCTGCCTGTTATCCATGCGCCCACCCCTAAAGAAATAGTTTTAGACAGTATAGCACATTTACAGTAAAAGAGCAAACCCGTATCGCGGATTTGCCCCTTTGCACACCCTGTTTTAAGAATCATTTAAGAATTGCCAGCAGTTCGTTCAGATCGATCGGTTTCGTAATGAATCCGTCCATTCCGCTCTGCTTCGCCTTTTGCCGGTCGCCCGGCGACGCATTTGCCGTGCAGGCGATAATCTTCACTTTTCCGGCGTCCGCGCGGTTTAAGCCGCGGATCTCGCGCGCCGTCTGGAATCCGTCTTTCACCGGCATCAGAAGATCCATCAGGATAAAGCGGAAATAACCGGGTTCGGAAGCGGAAAAAATCTCCACCGCTTTTAAGCCGTCCGGCGCATGCTCCACCTGATATCCCGAAGTCCTTAAAAGTTCTATTGCAATCTCGGCGTTCAGCTCGTTGTCCTCCACAACCAGAACCCGGAGTTGCCCGCGTTCCTGCGCATTCTTTTCCGTTTCTTCGGCGCATATTTTCGCCGGGAAAGAGAATACAAAGGTGCTTCCCTGCTCTGAACTGCTCTGTACCTTCAGATCTCCGCCCATCATTTTCGCCAGGCGGTAACTGATCGCCATACCGAGTCCGGCTCCCTGCGTACCGCTTGAAACGGTGCCCAGATCCTGCGTAAAGGACTCAAAGATCTGTTTTTGAAATTCCTCGCTGATTCCGCAGCCGGTATCGGTAACGACAATCCGGTTAACAACCGCCCCGGCGCCGGTCTCCTCCTGCGTGACGGCAACGTTTACGCTGCCCTCCTGCGTAAATTTATACGCATTATCGGTAAGGCTTAAAAGTACCTGCTGCACATGGACGACGTCCCCCATAAGCCAGGGATAGCGGATATCGGAGTCGATCCGAAAATCCAGCCCCTTTTTCGCCATACGGTTTTTTTCAATGGATGCAATCGTTTCCAGCATCAGCGGAAAAGAAAAGCTCTTTTCGGCAATCGCCACCTCGTTTTTCTGAATGCTCGCCATATCCAGAAGATCGTTTACCAGCGACAGCAGATACCGCGCGGTCATGGAAGACTGCTGCAGATAATTTTCCATCCTGGGCGTATCATCCAGATTTCTTTTCATCAACTGGTTCAGTCCGATAATGCCGTTTAGCGGCGTGCGCATTTCGTGGCTCATAGTGGAGAGAAAATGATCCTTTACCTGCGCTTCCGCCCGTGCTTTCACCGTCTTCATGCGCAGCACCATGATCAGCACGGTCAGGATAAAGACCAGAAGCAGGCCGGCGGCAAGCGCGGCAATGCTGTAACGGTAATGGTACAGCATATCTTCCAGCGTATAGCTGTACTGATGTTCCATAGTCTCCCGGATCACACAGGCGGTAATCTCGTCCTCGGAAATCATGGCGACGGTTTTATCGATAATCTCAATAATTTTTTCTTTTTTCTGCCACTCAGGGTCGGTGTTTTCAAACGGAGTGACGGCGGAAAAGCAAAGCTGGTCGTCCAGACCCGGCAGCGGAATCACTTTTAAAGAATCGTAACGCGCATGCGACAGCCAGTATTCCGCCACATACTGGTTTTGGATCAGCAGATCCACCGCGCCGCTGCCAACCGCGTCAAAGCACTGTTCAATCGAATCGTAATCCACAATCTCAAAGTTGGGATATTGCGCGCCCAGCACTTTTTTCAGCGTCTGCGATCCCGTGGAGACTGCGATCCGAAGCTTCTGATCGCGGTCAAAAATAAAATCTTCCTTTCCCACAATCACTTTTTTGGTTGACAGATAAGGAAGGCTCATCACAATGCCGCGGCTGTGTTTGTTTGCCTCGTTATATTCCACGCTGGTAACAAGGTCGAACCCTTCTTCACGCAGATAATCGTAAGTGACCGGTCCGCCAGGCAGCGGCACATACTCGAAAGAAAGCCCGCTCAATTCGCAGATACGGTCAAAAATATCCCGCGATATCCCGTCAAGTTCCCCGGTCTCTTCGTTTTGAAAAGACACCGGAATGCGGTCTGTTACATACCCCACCTTAAGCGGTTCCAGCGTCTGGATCAATTCCTGTTCTTCGTTTGTAAACTGCGGCTGTTCCGCCGCTTTTGCCTGCCCCAAGATGCTGTTCGCAAATATTGCCGCAGCCGCTGCGATAAGCAGCGCTTTTCGGCTCCTGCCGCCAAACATTGTCCCTGCTCTCCAAAATACATTTATTTCTTTACAAAATTTACCGCGGAACTGGTGCCGATACGCGCGCACCCTTCTTTGATAAACGCCTCCAGATCCTCCGCGCTGCGCACGCCGCCCGCCGCTTTCATGCGCACGTTCGGGCCGATATGCTCCCGAAACAGCCGGATATCCTCCAGGGTCGCGCCGCCGGTCCCAAATCCGGTAGAGGTTTTTATAAAATCCGCGCCGGCGTTTGTCACCGCCTTGCAAAGAGCAATTTTTTCTTCCTGCGTCAGATAACAGGTCTCAATAATCACTTTAAGGATTTTATCGCCCGTCTCTTTTTTCAGGGCGGCAATCTCCTGTTCCACTTTATCAAAATCACCGTTTTTTACATCGGAAATATTGACTACCATATCAATCTCGTTCGCGCCGTCCGCGAGCGCCGCGCGCACCTCCTGCACCTTCGCGGAAGTAACGCTGTAGCCGAGCGGGAATCCCACTACCGTACAGATGTTGATTTGATCCCCGTAAGTATCATGCACGCGTTTGACATAACAAGGCGGGATGCAGACGGACGCCGTGTGATATTCCAGCGCTTCCCTGCAGAGTTTCTGTATGTCTTCCCATGTGGCAAACGCTTTTAACTGCGTATGGTCAACATATGTCAGCATTTCTGATACATTCATAACCTCTTCCTCCTGTCTGATGAAATAATGGTTCTATTCCAGCCGCGCGATCACCAAAGGCTGTTCCTCCGGTTTCTTTGCGCCGATCGTCACCGATTCCCGGTAGCGCTGCGCCGCGCCTGCAAGCAGTTCTTCCCTGGACGCGTATAATCTGGCGATCGCCTCGCCCTTTTTTACGGCGTCTCCCGTCTTCTTTTCCAGAACGATGCCCGCTGCCGGATCGATCACGCTGTCCACGGTTTCTCTGCCCGCGCCCAGCATCGCCGACGCAATTCCGCATCCTTTGGTATCCATGGCGGTAATATAACCGTCCGCTTCCGCCGTTACGCTTTGGCAGTACGGCGCCGGGGCAAACAAATCCGTATGGAAAATATATCGCTTATCGCCGCCCTGCTGCTCTACCATATCGGCAAGACAGGCAAGCGCCGCGCCGCTGTCAATCGCACCCTGCGCCTTTTCCTGACATTCAGCAAGCGTCCCGAGCCCGCCTAAAAACAGCATATTGGCGGCAAGCGCCAGACATACTTCCCGCAGATCCTTCGGCCCGCGTCCCTTCAGCACTTCCACCGCTTCGATCACTTCCAGCGCGTTCCCGATATGGCGTCCCAGCGGCGTATCCATATTGGTAAGCAGCGCCGCCATCCGTTTGCCGGCATGTTTGCCAATGCGGATCATCAGTTCTGCCAGTGCCAGCGCGTCTTCCCTGTTTTTCATAAATGCGCCGCTGCCGCATGTGACGTCCAGAAGAATGGCGTCGTTTCCCGCAGCCAGCTTCTTTCCCATAATGGAGACCG
>CANQJX010000021.1 GCA_947624335.1 uncultured Marvinbryantia sp. | reverse complement strand
CCTCTACGCTGTCCTCGCCCACCTGCACGGTAATCCGGTCGGATCGGATCTGCTCGATCCGCTGATCCACCGCCGCCTTCGCTTCTGCATAAGTCATGCCGGACATATCCATATCGCTGATATAAATTCCCTGTCCGATGCGGTCCTCATCGGCCGCATTTGCGCCTGTCCCCAGCATCATTGCCGCAAACAGGCAGATAAACCATTTCCCTGATTTCATTATTATACCCCCGATTCCCTTATAAAAACGCGCCGACAATCGTTGTAATCACCATTGCCAGAATAATCAGCACCGCGATCACTGCGGCGATGATACGTTTTGTTTTTGTTTTTCGCATATCCATCATTTTTCTATCACCTCTTATCTCATCCCTATTCTATGTCATTTTTATAAATCTATCAAGTATCGTTTTCATTATTTTTGTCACATCCTGCACAAACGCGTCGCCTGTTAAGGGATTTCTTTGCCGGTAGTCGAATAACAGCCAGCGCTCCTGTCTTTTTGTGCCGTCCGGCACACAGTAATCAAACCGTTCCAGATGCGCCATATACATAAGCTGTTTCGCGCTGCGTCCGGCGCAGTCTTTTAAGAAACGATGTTCTGTTTCCTCCCACCGGAAAAACTCCAGCACGGCGTCTTTGTCTTTTGCCGGATCCCGCGCCCAGACAGGACGGCTTTTGGCGTTTTCGCGCAAATAAAGGTCGAACAGCAGCAACTCGTCATAAACCGGATCCTGCGTCCGGCTGCCGATAAAGGCGCGCAGTTGTTCCAGGCGCGCCAGCCGCGACTGTTTCTGCCCCGCGTTTCCTTTCGTACGGCAAAACTGCGCCAGCTTTTCAAACATCTCGTACGGATGTGCAAATTCGCGTTCCAGGTATCGGATGGTATGCGCAAACTGTCCGCTGTTATAATAGATTTCCACCATTTCTTCCACCGCCTTCAGGCGAAGCAGCTCCGCGTAAGAAATCCAGCGCGTACACAATACTTCGTAAGGCGGAAACGGGCGGTAACGCAGGCCGTATTTTTCCGCCTCCCGATACATTTCAGAACCCTTCAGCACCTTTAAAAAGCCCAGTTGAAGCTGCTGCGGACGCAGTTCGTACACCTCGTTAAACGACCGGATAAAACGCCCGTATGTCTCATAAGGCAGTCCCGCGATCAAATCCAGATGCAGATGAATATTCCCGCCTTCCTGAAGCCGTCTTACCGTCTCCTTTAATCTCTCAAAATCAGAAACGCGCCGGATCTCGCACAGCGTCCGCCGGTTGGTAGACTGCACGCCGATTTCCATTTGCACCTGCCCCGGCCGCAGGGTATTTAAAAGCGCCAGTTCTTCTTCCGTTAAAAGATCCGCCGCGATCTCAAAATGGAAATTGGTAATCCCGTTGTCGTGTTCTTTCAGATAACGCCAGACTGCAAGCGCATGGCTGTGCCGGCAGTTAAACGTGCGGTCCACAAATTTTACCTGCGCGGCATTGCGGTCAAGAAAAAACTGCAGTTCCTCTTTTACTTTTTCCGTGCCGCGAAAACGCGCGCCCTTATCAATGGAGGAGAGGCAATAGCTGCACGAAAACGGGCAGCCGCGGCTGCTTTCGTAATAGAGGATCCGGTGTTCAAACCCGTTCAGATCGCTGTAGAGAAAGGGGAGATCGTCCAGATCCGGCCGTTCTCCCGGCGGCGTCTGCACAATGCGTTCCCCGTCCCTGAAAACCAGCCCGCGGATCTTTTCCAGGCTCCCCGCCCCGCTCTCATAATATGCGGCAAGTTCGGCAAACGCCGCCTCGCCTTCTCCGCAAAGAATCCCTTTTACCGACGGATGCTCCTTTAAAAACCGCACGCTTTCATAAGAAACCTCCGGTCCGCCAAGCCAGACCGGACAGCAATCCAGCACATGCGCCAGCATAAGGATCAGTTTTTCGATTATTTCCACGTTCCAGATATAGCAGGAAAATGCCAGCACATCCGGATTTTTTTCATAAATAGCCGCGGCGATCTCATCGACCGGCTGATTAATCGTAAATTCCGCAATCTCCGTCCCGGCGCCGACGCCGCGGGAATGCGCGTAGGCTTTCAGGCTGTAGAGGGCGGGGTTGGAATGAATGTATTTTGCATTGACCGCCGTCAGTAAAATCTTCATGCGCCGCGTTCCTTTACAACAATTCTTTGACCAGATACCCGTAGATCTGCTGGCTCTTTTTTTTCCAGTTATCGCAAAGAGCGATCGCCTGCTGTTCCAGCGGCACGCTCAGGTCAATTCCCACTAAGACAGCGTCTTTTTCCTTTACTTCCAAATGAGCGACAAATTCATTGCTGCCCGTGCGGTCGTAATCCGCCGTGATGGCGTTTTCGTCGCGCATCTGCAGCTTGTTCTTTTTAAAATATTCTTCTATGTCGCGTTTGATGCCCGCGGACACGTCGTTTCCAAAATACGCAAGCGTTTCTTCGCCGTCCGGCGTCATGGAATAATGGGTGCTGTTGCGGATCACGCGCGCGCTCAGAAAGCCGGACTGCACCATATCGGAAAGCGTTTGCTGCACGGTAAAGTAATCGGTATACCCCTGTTCCAGCATAAAGGCGGTAATCTGGCTGTTGGTCAGCGCAAAATCCACCTTATCCAGCATGGATAATATAATCAGTTTATAAAGCGTCTGAGAATCCTTCATCTTTGTTTCCCTCCCCGCGTTCTCTCACGGCGGCATGCTTTATAAAGGCAGCGCCCTGGTAGATTCCCTCTTCTTTCATACGGCTATGGATCGCGTTCAGCACGCTGCGTTTGCGGCTGCTCCAAAGCGGCGCCAGCAGCAGTTTTTTCGGTCCGTCCCCCGTCAGCCGGTGAATCGTAATATCCGGCGATAAATGCGCGACGCACTCCAGTACCGTCTCGATATAACTTTCCATATCCATTACGGTAACCGCGGGCATATCCGCCGTATCCTTGCGCACTCCCTGTTCCTGCTGCATTTGATAAAGCCGGCCAAGCCGCGTCCCTTTCAGGATATGCAAAAGCTGCAGCTTGATCCCCTGTATTCCGGCATCGTTCAGATAATCTATCGTCTGCAGGATTTCTTTTCTTCCCTCGCCGGGAAGTCCGAGTATCGTGTGGACAATTACATCCAGATTTCTTTCCCGCAGATGGCAAACTGCCTCCTCAAAGCAGGGAAGCGCGTAGCCTCTTCCGATAAAGCGCGCCGTCTTTTCATGGACCGTCTGCAGGCCAAGCTCCACCCAGACGGGCTTTTCCCGGTTTAACCGCTCCAAAAGGTCCAATACTTCCTTCGGCAGACAGTCGGGTCTGGTCGCAACCGATAATACCGCCACCTGCTCGTCCGCCATCGCTTCGCGAAAAATCTTTTCCAGATAATCCGCCGGCGCATATGTGTTGGTGTAGGCCTGAAAGTAAGCAATGTATTTTCTTGCGGGCTTTTTTTCGCGCAGGGCTTCTTTTTGCAGCCGGATTTGCTGCGTGACAGACAGCGCTTTGTCGGCCGCAAACTCTCCGCTTCCTCCCGCGCTGCAGAAAATGCAGCCTTCTGTGCCGATTTTCCCGTCCCGGTTCGGACAGGTCATGCCCCCGTTTAACGAAATCTTATATACCTTTTCCCCAAATTGTTCCCGCAGTTGATAGTCCAGGGAGCGGTACGGCTTTTCGCCCCACAGCCTGCGGCCCTCTTCTGTCTGCGCTCCCATTGGCACGCTCCTTACCTGAAATGTCTGAACTGTAATAAATTATAGCTTTTGGCACATTTCCTGTGAACAATCCGCTTTTTCTTTCCGCTTCTTTGTGTTATAGTATGAGAAGCAAAAACCGGAGGAATGTTATGAAAATTTCAGCAAATCAACAGGAAAAACTGACGCGCGCGATTCAGGCGGCGCTCGGCGTCGCTGTCATCGCCCTGTCTGTGCGAAACAGCGCAAAAGTGCAGACCGCGTCCGCCAAAAAATTGGCGAAAAAGCAGGCGAAACAGATAGCGAAGGTTCACAGGACCGAATATCGGTTGAAAAATAAGCTTCTGAAACAGAAATACCGGACAAAAATGCGCGCTGCAAAAATGTCCGGCAAATCTTCCGCCTAATCTTCGCGGATCCATTTTAAATATTCCTGAATCTGTTTCTCATATCCGTTTTCAGAAGGCCGGTAAAATACCTGGTCTTTGATTTCGTCCGGCAGATACGGCTGCCGGGAAAAATGTTTCGGGCAATCGTGCGCATACTCGTATCCCACGCCATGTCCCAGTTTCGCGGCTCCCTTATAATGGGCGTCCTGCAGATGCGCCGGGACAGACGCCTGTTTTGTGCGGACGGTTTCCATCGCCTGCGCGATCGCGCTTACCGCGGAATTACTTTTGGGCGCCGTCGCCACATAGAGCGCCGCCTGCGACAAAATAATCTGCGCCTCCGGCATGCCCACGCGCTCCGCCGCCTGCGCCGCCGCTACCGCCACCTGCAAAGCCTGCGGATCGGCGTTGCCCACGTCTTCCGACGCGCAAATCATAATCCTGCGCGCGATAAAGGTGACGCTTTCCCCCGCGTACAGCATCCTTGCCAGATAATAAACCGCCGCATCCGGATCGGAACCGCGCATACTCTTAATAAACGCGGAAATCGTGTCATAATGGTTGTCGCCTGTTTTATCGTAGCGGACCGCCCTTTTTTGAATACACTCGGACGCCACGTCCAGCGTCAGATGGATCTTCCCGTCCGCGCTGCGCGCGGTTGTCAGCACGCCCAGCTCTACCGCGTTTAACGCCGCGCGCGCGTCTCCGCCCGCCACATCCGCCAAAAATTCTTTCGCGTCGTCGTCAATCTGCGCGTTGTAGCTTCCCATACCGCGCTCCTCGTCGTACACGGCGCGGTCGATCAAAACGCAGATGTCTTCCTTTGACAGCGGCTTTAATTCATAGATCACAGAGCGCGAAAGCAAGGCGCTGTTTACCTCAAAATAAGGGTTCTCGGTCGTCGCCCCGATCAGCGTCAGGGTTCCGTCCTCTACAAACGGCAGAAGGTAATCCTGCTGCCCTTTATTGAATCTGTGAATTTCATCCACAAACAAAATCGTCTTTTTCCCATATCGGCCAAGGTTGTCTTTTGCGGCGCTTACCACGTCTTCCATATCCTTTTTCCCGGCGACGGTCGCGTTCATTTGCCGGAAATCGGCGCTTGTGGTATTGGCGATCACCTTTGCAAGCGTCGTTTTTCCCGTTCCCGGCGGCCCGTAAAAGATCAGGGAGCTTAATTTATCCGCTTTAATCGCGCGGTACAGCAATTTCCCCTTGCCGATGATCTCCTGCTGCCCCACTACTTCTTCGAGCGTGCGCGGCCGGATGCGCGAGGCAAGCGGCGATTCTTTTTCCATGATATTCTTTCTCATATAATCAAATAAGTCCATGTCTTCTCCTGTGTTTCCTAATCCAGCAGCAGTTCTTCGACCGTCACAAATTCAAAGCCCTGCTCTTTTAAAAGATCTGCAATCGTCAAAGCCGCTTCCACAGACGACTTGTAATAGTCATGCAATAAAATAATAGCGCCGTCCCCGGCCTGCGTCACTACGCTTCTGACAATTTCCGATGTATTTGAAGTAGCCCAGTCTCTGGGATCGACCGTCCATTTTACAGGGAGCATCGAAATCCGGCAATCCAGTTTGTCGTCCCAGTTGCCAAACGGCGCGCGCACATAAGCCGTCGGTTTGCCGGTAACCTGTTCCACCAGATCGCTCGTTTTTTGCAGCTCGTCGCACGCCGCTTCGCTGCTGAGACGGCTGATGTCGATATGGTCGTAGGTATGGTTGCCGATCAGATGACCGTCTTGCGCCATCTGGCGGATGATCTCCTCACGTCCCGGAATGTACTTTCCGATTACAAAAAACGTGGCTTTCACACCACGTTCCCGCAAACCGTCCAGCAATATTTTTGTGTAAGCCGGATGCGGGCCGTCGTCAAATGTAAGCGCAACCCGCCGCGGCAGTTCTTCGGCCGCCTCGTTCGCCTCCTGCACAGCGAACGTTTCCGTCTGCCTCCGCTGGAAATACATGCTTAAAAAAATCATTGCCGCAAACAGCAAAAGCGCGGGCATCTTCCCTCTGATCACCGCCTCTTTCATTATCCTTACCACGCATCGTTTCTTAATTTATGGTATGAATCAGGTTCCCGGCTTATTCCTGCGATTCCTCCGGCTTTGTCTCCTCCGCCTCGTCTTCCGCCTCGTCTGTTTGGTTCCCGTAAAAGATATCCTGGTTTTCTCTCTTAAAACGGACAGACAGCACATAAACGACCGCTCCGATGATGGACTGTCCCTGCGGATTTCCCATGCCGTAAATAAAGTACGCGATTCCGGCAAGTCCGACAAAATCAAAAACCAGATATTTCAGATACGCGCTTTTCTGCTTTGCGCTGATATGGTCGAAGCGGTGCATCGCAAAAGGTTCCGCGATATCCGATAACGCCCAGAACAGAAACAGCGAAACCGCCGTCAGAATATCTCCCTGGCGTCCCGTAATCTTGTGGGTGACTGTCCCGTAAATGCTAAAAGCAAGCATCAGGGCAAGCTGTCCGAGCGCCACCGCCATAATCAGTATGCGAAGCCCTTTTTTCTCTTTTTCCATCGCGTGTCCTTCCGTTTCTTTGCTGCCTTCCGCGCGGCGTCTTCGCGCGGCTGAATGCTTTCGTGTACATTATATATGATTTGGGGTGATTTTGCAAAACATTTGTAGACAAATAATTTTTATCCTGTTATAGTAGGATACTGGAGCGGAAATACCGTATGCCTTCCGCCGGCGCGCAGGCGCATAGTTTTTCGTATGCAGAAGGGATGATAAATATGGAACAGGCAAAAGAAAATAAGATGGGCGTTCTTCCCATTCCCAGATTGTTGGTTACGATGTCGCTGCCGATGATGATCTCGATGCTGGTGCAGGCATGTTATAATATTGTGGACAGTATTTTTGTTTCGCGCATCGACGAATATGCGCTGACCGCCGTATCGCTTGCCTTTCCCGTGCAGAACCTGATGATCGCGGTCGCTTCCGGAACCGGTGTGGGGATTAACGCCCTGCTCTCGCGCAGCCTGGGCGAAAAAAATCAGCGCGACGCCAACCTTGCGGCCGTCAACGGCATTTTTCTCGGTTTGATCAGCTGCGTTGCATTCGCTGTGATCGGGCTGCTTTTTTCGCGTACTTATTTTACCTTTCAGACAGATATCCATGAAATCGTAGAATACGGCGTACAATACCAGACGATTATCACCGGCTGCTCGATCGGCATTTTTATGCAGGTGACCAACGAACGTCTTTTGCAGTCCACAGGAAAAACCATTTACAATATGGTCACGCAGAGCGTCGGCGCGATCACCAATATTATTCTTGATCCCATTATGATTTTCGGGCTTTTCGGCTTCCCGCGCCTGGGCGTCGCCGGAGCCGCAATCGCTACGGTAACCGGGCAGGTACTGGCTACCGTCCTTGGAATCTACTTTAATTTCCGGAAAAACACGGAAATCACCATCCGTTTGAAAGGTTTTCGGCCAAACGCGCGTATTATCCGCATGATCTATATGGTAGGGATTCCCTCTGTTATTATGATGGCAATTGGTTCCGTAATGACATTCGGCTTTAACAAGATTTTGCTGAGTTTTTTCCCGGCTGCGACTGCTTCTACCGCCGTCGCGGTGTTCGGCGTTTACTTTAAATTAAACAGCTTTGCCTTTATGCCGATCTTCGGCCTGAATAACGGCATGGTTCCGATCGTGGCCTACAATTACGGGGCGCGCAATAAGCGCCGCATTATCCAGACCCTGCGTTTAAGCATCCTGATCGCCACATTTTTGATGTGCGTCGGCTTTGCCGTGTTTGAATGGATTCCGGATAAACTGCTCCTGCTCTTTGACGCCTCGGAAAATATGCTTGCCATTGGGATTCCGGCGCTGCGCATTATCGCCGTCAGCTTTTTGCTCGCCGGTTTTTGTATCGTAATCGGCTCTTTTTTCCAGGCGCTCGGCAACGGCGTATACAGCCTGATCATTTCCGTGGCGCGCCAGCTTATCGTCCTGCTTCCGGCGGCATACATTCTTTGCACCGTATCGGGTCCGCAGAGCATCTGGTGGAGTTATAATATCGCGGAAATCGTATCGCTGCTTTTGAGCGTTCTTTTGCTGAAACGGATTTACGATCAAAAAGTGCGGGATCTGTAAAGACCCCGCGTTTTTTATATTTCTAAATAAATTTGTTCTGCGCCGGATCATAGTGATAATCCATGCCGCCCAGTTTTTCCTCGACTTCCTTTTTATCAATTTCCAGCGCGTCCGCCAGCTCGTCTAAGCTGGGATAAGCGTCGCGAAGCTGGGTATTGATATAGCTTAAGAGCATCGACGGGTCTTTTGGAATCATTTTTTCACCTCCGCAGACAGTTTATTTTCTCTGACGTCCAGTTCGATCACATCCCCGCCGCGCACATCTCCGGAGAGAATCTCGCGCGCCGCCAGTGTCTCCACATTTTTCTGCAGGAACCGTTTTAACGGCCTTGCGCCGTACGTCGGCTCATATCCGCCCTCTATGATAAAGTCTTTCGCCGCGTCTGTCAGTTCCAGAGAAATATCCTGCGCCTTTAAGCGTTCGTTCAGATCCGCCATCATCAGATCCACAATGCTGCCGATGTTGTCCCTGGTCAGCGGCCGGAACATGACGATCTCGTCCAGTCGGTTCAGAAATTCCGGACGGAAATGCGCGCGCAGATCCGTCATCACCAGATCCTCGCAGTCTTTACGGATGGTGCCGTCCTCCTCGATTCCCTCAAGCAGATAGGAAGAACCGATGTTGGACGTCATAATCAAAATCGTATTTTTAAAGTCTACCGTCCTGCCCTGGGAATCGGTGATGCGCCCGTCGTCCAGAACCTGAAGCAGCACATTAAATACATCGGGATGCGCTTTTTCGATCTCGTCAAACAAAACGACCGAATACGGCTTTCTGCGCACCGCCTCCGTCAGTTGTCCGCCTTCCTCATAGCCCACATATCCGGGAGGCGCTCCGATCAGGCGGGAAACGGAGTATTTCTCCATGTACTCGCTCATATCGATACGCACCATATTCTGTTCGTCATCAAACAGGCTTTGCGCCAGCGCCTTTGCCAGTTCGGTTTTGCCAACCCCGGTCGGCCCCATAAACAGGAAAGAACCGATCGGCTTGCCCGGATCCTTAATCCCGGCTTTGGAGCGGATGATTGCGTCCGTCACTTTCTCTACGCCGTCATCCTGTCCGATCACCCGCTTGTGCAGTTCGGCGCCCAGGTGCAGGATCTTGCTGCGTTCGCTTTCCGTCAGCCGGGCGACCGGAATGCCTGTCCAGCGCGAAATGATACGGCTGATCTCTTCGTCCGTCACGCTCTCATGTACCAGAGACAGATCCCGGTTTTTCACCTTTTCTTCCTCGATTGCAAGCTGCTGCTGCAATTTGGGCAGTTCCCCGTACTGAAGCTGCGCGGCGCGGTTCAAATCGTATTCCCGCTGCGCCAGCTCAATTTCTTTGTTCATAGCCTCAATCTGTTCGCGCAGCTTTGAGAGATTTTCCACTGCGTTTTTCTCGTTGTCCCACTGCGCTTTCATGCCGGCAAACTCGTTCTTTAATTCCGCCAGTTCTTTTTGCAGATCCGCCAGGCGATCCATGCTTAATTTGTCCGTCTCTTTTTTCAGCGCCGCTTCCTCAATCTCCATCTGCATAATGCGCCGGGACAGTTCGTCCAGCTCGGTCGGCATGGAATCAAGCTCTGTTTTAATCAGCGCGCAGGCTTCGTCTACCAGATCAATCGCCTTATCCGGAAGAAAACGGTCGGAAATGTAGCGGTCGGACAGCGTTGCCGCCGCCACCAGCGCGCCGTCCGTGATCTTTACCCCATGATATACCTCGTAGCGCTCTTTGATCCCGCGCAAAATGGAAATGGTATCTTCCACAGTCGGCTCGTCCACCAGCACCGGCTGGAAACGCCGCTCCAGAGCCGGATCTTTTTCTATATACTGACGGTGCTCGTCTAAGGTAGTGGCGCCGATGCAGTGCAGTTCGCCCCTTGCCAGCATCGGTTTGAGCATATTTCCGGCGTCCATCGCGCCCTCGGTCTTGCCCGCGCCTACGATCAGATGCAGTTCATCCACAAAAAGGATAATCTCGCCGTCGCTCTTTCGCACATCTTCCAGCACCGCTTTTAGGCGTTCCTCAAACTCGCCGCGGTACTTTGCGCCCGCCACCAGCGCTCCCATATCGAGCGAAAAAATTTTTTTGTTTTTCAGCCCTTCCGGCACGTCTCCGCGCACAATACGCTGCGCCAGCCCTTCCACCACCGCCGTCTTGCCGACGCCGGGCTCGCCGATCAGCACCGGGTTATTCTTGGTCTTCCGGGAGAGAATCCGGATTACGTTGCGGATCTCCGCATCGCGCCCGATTACCGGATCCAGTTTTTGCTGCCGCGCTTTTTCCACCAGCTCCTGCCGAGG
Organism: uncultured Marvinbryantia sp.; assembly: GCA_947624335.1. Taxonomy (GTDB): domain Bacteria; phylum Bacillota; class Clostridia; order Lachnospirales; family Lachnospiraceae; genus Marvinbryantia. The sequence goes on along the minus strand of CANQJX010000021.1, from coordinate 3,804 downwards.
TCACGCGCTGATTGCCGCGCACGGTAGAGAGCGCCTGTAAAAACCGTTCTCTGGTAATGCCGAATTCCTTCAGAAGGTCTTTCACCGTCCTGCTGGGATAACGCAGCAGCGCCAAAAAAAGATGTTCCACCGAAACGTATTCGTCCCCCATCGCCCTGGCCTCGTCCTCCGCGGACACCAGCGCTTTGTTCAGATCGTTGCCCATATATACTTTGCCGCCCGACACCTTGGGCCGCTTTTCCAGCGCCGCGATCACCGCGTTGGCAAAATACTGCGGCTGTATCTCCATTTTTTCGATCAGCTTCCGGATCAGGCTGTCTTCCTGGTTCATCAGCGCGTAGAGCAAATGTTCCTGCTCCACCTCCTGATTTCCGTATTCATACGCTATCTTCTCCAGATCGTTTACCGCTTCTATTGATTTTTGAGTGAATTTACCAACATTCATAACATTGTCCTCCCCATCATAAAAGTAACAAACGAATCCGTTTGTTCTATAACTACTATAACACATAATTTTTAAAACGCAAGTACTTTTTTCTTCTCTTTTGAAACGGGATATGATAAGATAAATTCACTGATTTGACAGGAGGGAAAACCGCGTGGCTTCAATCCGCGACATGACATCCGGAAAACCGGGCGTTCTGATTTTTTCGTTCGCTCTTCCGCTGATGATCGGCAATCTGTTTCAGCAGCTTTATACGGTGGCCGACGCCATGATCGTAGGCCGGGTGCTGGGCGTTTCCGCGATTGCCGCCGTAGGGGCGGCGGAGTGGATGATCTGGCTGATGATCGGCGTAATCCAGGGATTTGCGCAGGGATTTTCCATCTGGATGGCCCAGGAATTCGGCGCGCGGCGTCCCAAAAGCCTGCGCAATGTAATTGTAAACTCCGCGTTTCTCGCGCTTATGAGCGCGCTTGTGATGCTGATTTTGGGACAGCTTTTCGCCGCGCGGATACTGCGTATTTTAAATACTCCCGCTACAGTCTTCCCCGACGCGCTCGGCTATATGCGCACCATATTCTGGGGGATTCCCATAACGTTTGCCTATAATCTGCTTGCCTCCGTCCTGCGCTCCCTGGGCGACGGGAAAACGCCGCTGCAGGCAATGGTTCTCGCCGCGCTGATCAACATCGGGCTGGATCTTTTGCTGGTTGCCGTCTGGAACCGGGGCGTTTCCGGGGCCGCGGCCGCTACGGTAACCGCGCAGTTTTTCGCGGGCGTCTTCTGCTATCGGAAGATCCGTAAAATCAGCCTGCTGAAACTGACGCGGGAAGATTTCTCCCTGCAAACGTCAAGCTGCGTGCGTCTTTTAAATCTGGGATTCCCGATGGCGTTTCAAAATGCCGTGATTTCTGTGGGCGGTATGATCGTGCAGTTTGTAATTAACGGCTTCGGCGTTTTATTTATAGCGGGTTTTACCGCCACCAACAAATTGTACGGCATGCTGGAAGTCGCCGCTACTTCATACGGATTTGCCATGACTACCTATGCCGGCCAGAATATGGGCGCGGGCAGCATTGCGCGCATCCGGCAGGGATACCGCAGCGCCATGCTGATCGCCGTCGCAACCTCGGTCGTTATTGCGGGCGTTATGCTGCTTTTTGGGCGTCCGATTCTCCTGTTTTATTTCCGGCGATAAAAAAACAGCGGCAGACACACTCGCGGTCGCCTGCCACTATCTTTTTATTATGAGTATCTGTCTGCCCGTTTTATATTATCTGCATGTCACCCGTTCCTGCATTCAGGGAATGGGAAATACTGTGCTTCCCATGCTCTCCGGATGCGCGGAATTTATCATGCGCACCGGGTGCGCCCTTTTGCTTCCGCGATGGTTTGGGCGGGAAGGAATCTTCTACGCTGAAGTTCTCGCATGGCTGGGCGCGGACGTCGTTCTTTTCGCCAGCTATCTGTTCTGCCTGCAAAAGCTGCAAAAAATGTTCTCTTAAACAGCCGTCAGATATGCCAGCGCCTTTTTGTACCGTTCGCAGCGCTCGTAATCGCAGGGCGTGGGGTGCGGGATGCGCGAAAGATCCAGATTATGCCGGATATCGGCGATCTTTACCTGCCGCGCGATCGGGTTCTCGCGCACCAGGCAGATGTAATCCTCATAGGAAAGCGGATCGCTCTTATTATGCGTAAGGACGCAGACCGCGTCCACCAGTTCCTGGCTAAAGCCCTCCGCCAGCAGGTCGGCCGCAGTAAAAGAACTGTCCTCCAAAACGTCGTGCAGGACTCCCACGATCTTTAAATTCCATTCCCGCAGGCTTTCCGCCACGGCAAGCGGATGGTTGATATAGGGGTTCCCCCCTTTGTCTTTCTGTCCCAAATGCGCCTGCGTTGCAATCTCTACCGCACGTTTCCACAAAACGTCATTCGCCATAACTCTTATAGATCTCCCACAATGATACGTTGTTTTGTTCCGCCAGTTTTACCGCGCTTTCATATTCCGGGTAGAAACGCGCCCTTCCGTCGGGAAATACTTTCTTTCCGTTTAATTCCCCATAAGGGGTTTGAACCGCCGCGCTTTCCCGTTTTAAAACGCTTCGCTCTTCCACGCGCCTGCGGATCCCGATGGTGGTCGTATGGCCAAAAATCAGTTTTTCCATCTTCGCCTCGTCGCCCGGCCTTGCCAGCACCGTCAGCCGATATGCCGGACGGTTCTTTTTCATATAGATGGGAACGCAGCTGACATCCAGCGCCCCCGCATCCAGCAGAACCTGAAGCGCATACCCCAGCATCTCGCCCGTGCAGTCGTCTATGTTCGCTTCCAGGACCGCCACCTGATCGCGCAGAATATCCGCCTGTCCGGCAAAATCCGCCGCAGGCACGACTTCCGGCGTCCGCAGTCCCTGATATACTTTCAATACATTGGGGATCGAAATATCTTTTGTCCCCGCGCCCCAGCCGATCTTCTCCAGCCTCATTTCCGGCATAGTTCCAAACGACGAGGCAAGCTCCGCAATAATCGCGGCGCCGGTAGGCGTCACCAGTTCACCCTCGACGTCGATCTGCCGAAGCGGCGCGTTTGCCGCGGCAAGAATCTCGCAGGTAGCCGGAACCGGGACGGGAAGCAGCCCGTGCCGGCATTGCACAAAACCGTGTCCTTCCCGTACAGCCGACGCGTAAATCTTCTGCGGCTGCAATTCATGGATCAGGATGGCGCATCCGACAATATCCACAATGGAATCTACGGCGCCTACCTCATGGAAATGCACTTCCTCCACCGTCTTGCCGTGTATCTTTGCCTCGGCTTTTGCTACGCGGGTAAAAATCCGCAAGGCCAGATCCTTTGCTTCATCGGCCAGCGCGCTTTCCTCAATGATACGGCGGATGTCGGCGAAGGTACGGTGCGGATGATCCGGCGTACCGCCGTGTCCGTGCGGGTTTTCTGCGTCCGCAGGTTCTTCCTCCGTCAAAACGCGCACATGTTTTGCGCGAATGCCGTTTTTCTGCGTTTCTTCCACTTGGATCCGATATCCTTGCACATGCAGTTTCCCCAGTTCGGCCAGAAAGCGCTCCTCGTCCCCGCTCAGATCCAGCAGCGCGCCCAGCGTCATATCTCCGCTGATCCCGCTTGCGCAGTCAAAATATAAAATCTTTTGATTTGTCATGCGTCCTCCCTGCGTTTGCCCGCCAGACAGTTAATGCTGTGCGCCATATAGCCCGCGCCAAATCCGTTGTCAATATTCACAACGCTGACGCCGCTCGCGCAGCTGTTCAGCATCGCCAGCAGCGCGGCTACGCCGCCGGCTCCCGCGCCGTATCCCACGGACGTCGGCACCGCGATCACCGGTTTGTCCGTC
>CANQJX010000020.1 GCA_947624335.1 uncultured Marvinbryantia sp. | reverse complement strand
TTACCATTGAACCGATGATAAACATGGGGAAAGCGGCAGTAGTGATGGATAACGAGGATGGATGGACGATTTATACGGAAGATGGCCTGCCGTCCGCTCAATGGGAGATTATGGTGCTTGTAACGGAGAATGGCCATGAAGTGCTCGCGTATTAGCGGGCAAAGATCGCAAGCCCGGAAACGCTTAAAAAGAAAGGAAAAGAGGAGATGTTATGAAATTAGGAATCGTGGGACTTCCGAATGTCGGAAAAAGTACCCTGTTTAATTCGCTGACAAAGGCGGGGGCGGAATCGGCAAATTATCCGTTTTGCACGATTGATCCCAATATCGGCGTCGTCGCCGTGCCGGATGAGCGCCTGCAAAAGCTGGCGGATCTGTATCACTCGGCGAAAGTAACGCCCGCGGTGATTGAATTTGTGGATATCGCCGGTCTGGTAAAGGGCGCTTCCCACGGGGAAGGGCTGGGAAATCAGTTCCTGGCGAATATCCGAGAGGTGGATGCCATTGTGCATGTCGTGCGCTGCTTTGAGGACGGCAACGTGATTCATGTGGACGGAGAGGTAGATCCGGCGCGCGATATCGAAACGATTAATCTGGAACTGATCTTTTCGGATCTGGAGATTCTGGAGCGCAGGATCGCCAAAACTTCCAAAGGCGCGCGCAACGATAAGGCGCAGGCAAAGGAGCTGGAGCTTTTAAAACGCTTAAAGGCGCATCTGGAGGAGGGAAAGGCGGCGATCTGCTTCCCCTGCGGGGACGAGGAAGAACAGGAATGGCTTGCCGGGTACAATCTGTTGACGGGCAAACCGGTCATTTTTGCCGCCAACGTCAGCGAGGACGACCTTGCCGACGACGGGCAAGGCAACCGGCATGTGCAGGCTGTGCGCAATCTGGCAAAGGAACAGAACAGCGAGGTGTTTGTAATCTGCGCCAAGATCGAGCAGGAAATCGCGGAACTGGAAGAGGATGAGAAAAAGATGTTCCTGGAGGATCTGGGGCTGTCGCAGTCCGGCCTGGAAAAACTGATTCAGGCGAGCTACCGGATTTTGGGGCTGATCAGCTATTTGACGGCGGGCGAGCCGGAAACGCGCGCATGGACGATCCGAAAGGGAACGAAAGCCCCGCAGGCGGCGGGAAAAATCCACTCGGATTTTGAACGCGGCTTTATCCGCGCGGAGGTGGTCAATTATCAGGACCTGCTGAACTGCGGAAGCCTTTCCGCGGCGAAAGAAAAGGGACTGGTAGGGCTGGAAGGCAAGGATTATGTGGTAAAGGACGGCGATGTGATCCTTTTCCGCTTTAATGTTTGAGATGGGACGCGGGTCGTATGAATGAATCTTCTGTTTTATTTCCGAATCTGGGAATTACGTTAAGGAACGTAGGGCAGTCGGTGAATGTTTTTGGATTTCGGATCGCATACTACGGAATTGTGATGGCAATTGCAATCGGAAGCGGATTCTGGCTGGTTCTGCGCGTGGCGAAAAAGACCGGGCAGAACGAGGAACAGTATATGGATTTCGGACTGATCGCCGTAATCTGTTCCCTGATCGGAGCGCGCCTTTATTATGTGATCTTTTCGTGGGAGCAGTACCGGGACCATCCTCTGGAAATTTTCAACCTGCGCGGCGGCGGGCTGGCGATTTACGGGGCGGTGCTGGCCGGCACACTGACCGCATGGATTTATACGCGCTGTAAAAAGTGGAATTTTGCGCTGGTGGCGGATACGGCGTGCGTGGGACTTGCGCTTGGACAGGCAATCGGCCGGTGGGGAAACTTTTTTAACCGCGAGGTATTCGGCGGTTATACGGACAGCCTGCTGGCGATGGCGCTGCCGTACGGCGCGGTTCGCCGGTCGGACGTTACGCAGCAGATGCTGGATCATATGGTGCGTATAGACGGGGTGGATTTTATTCAGGTACATCCCACATTCCTTTACGAATCCTGCTGGAATCTGGCGCTTTTGCTGTTTTTGCTGTGGTTTATGAAACGGAAACAGTTTCACGGCGAGGTGTTTTTGTGTTATCTGGCGGGATATGGGATCGGAAGGGCGTGGATCGAAGGGATCCGTACCGACCGGCTTTTTCTGCCGGGAGGGAACATACCGGTTTCGCAGGCGCTGTCTGTTCTGCTTGCGGCGGGTTCGCTCATTGCAATATGGGTAAACATCAAAAGAAAAAAGAGAGGGGAACAAAAGAATGAACAAACGAAAAGCACTGAAGGAACAAATTGAACGGGAACGGAAGATTCTGGATAATATGCTGGAGTCCGGTTCCATGGAGGACGCTCTGGAACAGAGCAGAAAAGTGGATCAGTTGATGGAACGATATATGGATGCGGAACAGGGATAACATACCAGATATTGTGTCCAAAAACAAAGCGCACACCATATATTGAAAATTACCAAAAAACGTCTGGGTAACAGGCGTTTTTTTTGTGCAGAAAAACAAAAAAAATTAAAAAAGTACTTGTCAATTCCAAAAAACTGTTCTATTATAAACGTGTAAGTGGAGAAAAGTGGTGGATTGTGGTGCCAAATGGGGCAAAAATCCCACATGATCCCGCCGAACGAAGCTGTTTTTCTTACGGAAGCAGGTGTGTCATATGTTCATGGGCGAATACAATCATGCGATAGACACCAAAGGCAGACTGATCATTCCCTCGAAGTTCAGAGAAGAACTGGGCGAAGAATTTGTGGTAACAAAGGGATTGGATGGCTGTCTGTTTGTATTTCCCAACGAGGCATGGCAGGAGTTTGAAAATAAGCTGCGCACGCTTCCGCTTACAAACAAAAGCGCAAGGCAATTTTCACGTTTCTTTGTGGCGGGCGCCACGCCGTGCGAACTGGATAAGCAGGGGAGAATTCTTTTACCGGCCACGTTAAGAGAATTTGCGGATCTGGAGAAAGACGTCGTGCTGACCGGAATGCTGAACCGAATTGAAATCTGGAGCAAAGACAGGTGGAGCGAGAACAGTTCTTATGACGATATGGACACGATCGCGGAACAGATGACAGATATCGGGCTTGTCATATAGCCTGGGGAGGACTGTATGGCATATCATACATCTGTACTTCTGGAAGAAACCATAGAGGCTCTGGCAATCAAACCGGACGGTATTTATGTGGACGGTACGCTGGGCGGCGGGGGGCATTCTTATGAAATTTGCAGGAGGCTGTCCGACAGGGGGAGACTGATCGGAATTGATCAGGACGCCGCGGCAATCGAGGCGGCCACGCAGCGCTTAGGGGAGTTTAAAAATAAAGTAACGATCATCCGCAGCAATTACTGCAAGATGAAACAAAAACTGGCTGGCATAGGAGTGGCAACCGTAGATGGCATTATTTTGGACCTTGGTGTTTCCTCCTACCAACTGGACACGGCAGACCGCGGCTTTACCTACCGCGAGGACGACGCGCCGCTCGATATGAGAATGGATCAGCGTCAGGTATGCACTGCAAAAGATATTGTAAACGAGTATAGCGAGATGGAACTGTACCGGATCATCCGCGACTATGGGGAGGACAAGTTTGCAAAAAACATTGCAAAGCATATCGTGGCGGCAAGGCAGAAAAAAGCATTGGAAACAACTGGGGAGTTAATTCATGTTATAAAAGCGGCGATACCAATGAAAGTCCGAGCGGTTGGAGGACACCCGGCTAAAAAGACATTCCAGGCCATACGGATTGAGTTAAACAATGAATTGGGAGTCCTGCAGGAGTCGTTGGACGACATGATAGGGCTTTTAAATAATAAGGGACGTATTTGCATCCTTACCTTTCATTCTCTGGAAGATCGGATTGTAAAAAACGGATTTCGCAGAAACGAAAATCCGTGTACCTGTCCGAAGGAATTTCCGGTATGTGTGTGCGGGAAACGCTCTATGGGGAGAGTGGTTACCAGAAAGCCGATTCTTCCGGGGAAACAGGAGATAGAGGAAAACAACAGGGCAAAAAGCGCAAAACTGCGCGTGTTTGAGCGATTGATCGAATCGTAAAAAGAGGGGAGAAGGCGTTTTTTGCCGAAAGCCGCCTTTGGGACAGGCGGCGAATAAGGGGGAGGGGAGAACCATGGCTGCGCGAAGAGCAGGCAGTTTGGCGGGACAGGCCCGACGAAGTACAAACAGCTATGTAACGACTTATATCGACGGCAACGTAGTGCGCCAGGTGCAGGCTCAGCCCAAACGAAGACCGGAGCGGCAGCCGGATACGCGGACTCTGAGCAATACCGCCCGCAGAAACAGAGAAAAAGCCTTGCATATGACGATGCCATATGTTATGTTTCTTACAGCAGCAGCAATCGCAGCAGTTTTTTTGTGTGTACAATATCTGCAGTTACAGGCACAGGGAACGACTTACCGCAGCACCATCGCGGGACTGGAAAGCGAATTGAGCGCCGTCAGGCTGGCGAATGACAACGCATACGAGGAAGCCATGTCTTCCGTAAATATGGAGCAGATCAAAGAGATCGCCATACATCAGCTTGGGATGGTCTATGCGGACGAGGGACAAGTCATTCTCTACAATAACCGGGACGGAGATTATATCCGCCAGTACGGCGCAATTCCGAAAGACTGAGAGTCAGTGCCTGCCATTGCGGCATGAGGTGAGCGGATGGCAACCAGAAGAAAAAATGAACAGAAATTTACGAGAACAATGCAAATAAAGCTGACGGCTATATTTGCATTTGTTTTCGTTCTGCTGCTGATCCTGAACTTTTTGATCGCGTATATCAACGCAAAGAGCGGCGATAAGTACGCGAGGAAGGTGCTGGCGCAGCAGACGTACGACAGCCGCACGATTCCCTACCGCAGAGGGGAAATTCTGGACCGCAACCGTAATCTGCTGGCAAAGAGCGACAAAGTTTATAATGTGGTACTCGACTGTCTTGCGATCAACAGCGACGAAGACTATATCGAGCCGACCATCCGCGCGGTATCGGAAGTGTTCGGACTGGAGGAAGCGCAGGTACGCGACCGCATTTCAAATGAGGAAACCGCGGACAGCCAGTACCAGGTGATAAAATATGAAATCCCGCTGGAGGAAAAACAGAAGTTTGAAGACTATGTAGACCTGTCTGAAGATCGCAGTCTCTCCGAGGCGCAGCGCGAAGAACTGGAAAACGTACAGGGCGTATGGTTTGAAGAAAGCTATGTGCGTTCCTATCCGATGAACGCGCTGGCAGGCACCGTGCTGGGATTTGCAAATAAGCTGAACGACGGAATCTACGGGCTGGAATCCTATTATTCGGACATTTTAAACGGGGTGAACGGCAGAGAGTACGGTTATCTGAACGAGGAGCAGGAGCTTCAGAAAAACATTGTGGAGCCGCAGAACGGAAACAGCATCGTCTCTACGATTGACATTAACATTCAGCAGGTGGTGGAGAAATACATCGCACAGCTGGAAGAGCAAAATAAAAACGGTCCGCAGGAGGCGACGGCGGGACGCGCCAGCAAAAATACGGCGGTCATTGTTGCGGATCCCAATAGCGGGGAAATTCTGGCAATGGCGACGGACCGGGTGGTGGATCTGAATAATCCGCAGGATTTAAGCGGCTGGTATACGGAAAAAGAGTTAAAAGCAATGTCGGACGAAGAACGTTCGGAGGCGCTGAACACACTGTGGTATAATTTCTGCGTGTCGGAAGCGTTTGAACTGGGGTCTACCTATAAGCCGATGGTGGTTGCCGGAGCGCTGGACAGCGGCAGCATCGACACCGATTTTACGGTCCGCTGCATCGGCTATCTGCAGCCGCTGGCGGAGGAAGAACCGATCAACTGCACCTGGACGCACGGCGACGAGACGCTGGGGGACGTGATCAAAAATTCCTGCAATCCCGGAATGATGACGATTGGCATGGCGATGGGCGTCGATACGTTTTGCCGCTATCAGAGCATTTTCGGTTTCGGAAAAAAAACAGGCATTGATCTGCCGAATGAAAATTCCGGCAACCTCTATGACGAGAACACGATGCATATTATTGAATTGTGTACCAATACGTTCGGACAGGGCTTTACGGCGACGATGATTCAGGAACTGGCCGGATTCTGCGCGGTGGTAAACGGGGGATATTATTATAAACCGCATCTGGTAAAACAGATCCTGGATGAAAACGGAAGCGTTGTCCGGAACATTGAGCCGCTGATGCTCTCGCAGCCGGTATCTACCCGGACGTCTTATCTGCTGCGCGATTTCTTGGAATCGGTGGTCACGGAAGGAACGGCGACGGACGCGCAGATACCTGGATACCGGGTGGGAGGAAAAACGGGAACCGCGGAAAAATTCCCGCGCGGGAATAATAAATATGTGACTTCTTTTATCGCGGCCGTTCCGATTGACGATCCGCAGGTAGTCGTATACGCCGTGATCGACGAGCCGAACATTCCGAATCAGGAGGACGGTACCTACACGAAAAAACTGGTCACGGATATTCTGACGGAAATTCTGCCTTATATGGGAATTTACCCGACCGAGGAGATCACGGAAGAGCAAAAACAGAATCTCGGCATGCAGGAGGAAGCGGAACCGGAGACCGAGCTTGTCGTAAATTATGTATACGACGAATGGGGCAATCTGATGTATGACGAGACGACGTGGGAGCCGCTGACCGAGGTGGTGTCGGTGGAGGTGGAATCCGGCGAAACCAATGGCGGCGAACCGGAAAATCTGTACGGCAGCGTCAACCCGCCGCAGCCGGGCGAGACGGAAGCGTCCGACGCATCCGAAGCGGGAATATCGTATGATGAACTGATATACGAATAGCACGCAGGAAGAATAACTCCGCGGAGAGGTTCATAGATTACAGTGAATACTTTCCGCGGAGTTTTTGTTTGAGGCTGAAAACATTTCACAGAAAAAAAGCAGTAACGGTATTTTTCGGCTGCATGCTGACGCTGGTCGCACTGGGCGCGCGTCTTACGCATCTGATGCTGTTTGAATCGGAATATTACGCTCAAAAAGCGCAGGATTTGCATGAACGGGAACGCGATATCAAAGCGGCGCGCGGCGAGATCATTGACGCCGCGGGCAACGTTCTGGCGACCAATCGGACGGTCTGCACCATATCGGTGATCCACAGCCAGATCCGGGAACCGGAAGAGGTTATCCGCGCTTTGGCCGAAGCGCTGCAGATGGAGGAAGAAACGGTACGGAAAAGAGTGGAAAAACGAAGTTCCATTGAGCGGATCAAAACCAATGTGCCGAAGGAAACGGGCGATCAGATCCGCGCGCTCAATCTTGCCGGCGTAAAGGTGGATGAGGATTTTAAACGGTGGTATCCCTACGGAAGCCTCGCCTCCAAGGTACTGGGATTTACCGGAGGGGACAATCAGGGCATTATCGGACTGGAAGTAAAGTACGAGGATGTTTTAAAGGGCAGCGACGGGAAAATCCTCACCTTGACAGACGCGCGCGGCGTAGAATTGCCGGAAGCGGGCGAAAGCCGCATGGAACCGATTGCGGGAAACAATCTGTATATCAGCCTGGACGCAAATATCCAGAAGTTTGCCGAGCAGGCGGCGTCAAAGGTGATGGAAAAGAAAGACGCGGACCGGGTATCCATTATCATTATGCGCCCGCAGAACGGAGAGATCCTGGCAATGGCGGACGTGCCGGAATTTGACTTAAACGACCCGTTTGCGCTGGAAACAGACGCCGCTTCCCTGACGGAGCAGGAAAAGCAGGACGCGTGGAATCAAAGGTGGCGCAACGGCTGCATTAACGATACCTACGAACCGGGATCCACCTTTAAGGTAATCACCATGTCCGCGGGGCTGGAAGAAGGCGTTGTGTCGATGGAGGACACCTTTTCCTGTCCCGGTTACAAGATTGTGGAGGACCGCAGGATCCGCTGCCATAAAGTAACGGGGCACGGGGCGGAAAATTTTGTGCAGGGCGCGCAGAATTCCTGCAACCCGGTCTTTATCGAGGTGGGACTGCGCCTGGGCGCAGAGCGCTATTACCGGTATTTCAGGCAGTTTGGCTTACTGGAGAAAACAGGAATCGATCTGCCGGGAGAGGCGGGGACGATTATGCACAAGCCGGAGGATATTGGACAGGTAGAACTGGCGACCGTATCGTTTGGACAGTCATTCCAGATTTCTCCGATTCAGCTTGCGGCTACGATCAGTTCGCTGATTAACGGCGGCAGGCGCGTTACGCCGCATTTCGGGGTGGAGGTGCGCGACCGGGAGGGGGCGCTTTTGAGCGTGCTCGACTATCCGGCGGGCAAACGGATCTTATCAAAAGAAACGTCGGAAAAGGTGCGCTATATTTTAGAACAGGTGGTAGACGGCGGCAGCGGGAAAAACGCCTATCTGGAGGGTTACCGTATCGGAGGGAAAACGGCGACCTCCGAGACCCTGCCGCGCAGCGCCAACCAGTATATCTCTTCGTTCGTCGGCTTTGCGCCGGCGGACGACCCGCAGGTTCTGGGCCTGTGCGTGATTCATAATCCGAAGGGGGTATACTACGGGGGAACGATTGCGGCTCCTGTGATCCGCGAGATTTTTTCCAACATTTTACCGTATCTTGGGATCGAGAAGAAGTAGTTGCCTATTAGAGAAAAAAGACTTATAATACACTATATATGGTCTTTTTTAGGAGGATAACAGAATGATAAGTTTGGAAGTGGTTTTATCATTGCTGATTGCGTTTGCCATCAGCGTGATACTCAGCCCGCTTGTAATTCCGTTTTTGCGGAAATTAAAGGTGGGAAACACAGAGCGAACGGACGGCGTGCAGTCTCATTTGAAAAAGGCCGGGACTCCCACGATGGGGGGACTGATCATCCTGATCAGCGTTTTGATAACTTCCCTGATGTTTATTGGGAAATATCCGCGGATTATCCCCGTCCTGTTTTTAACGCTTGGGTTTGGGATCATCGGTTTTCTGGACGATTATCTGAAAGTGGTCTTAAAGCGTTCGGACGGGCTGATGCCGAAACAAAAGTTTATTTTGCAGATCGTGCTGACGACGATTTTTGTGATTTATATTCTGATTGCGGATCCGGAATGTCTGCGGATCATCCTGCCGTTTACGCACGGCATGTACTTTGAAGGAATCTGGCTTACCATACCGCTGGTTTATCTGGTGGTGCTGGGAACCGTAAACGGCGTCAATTTTACGGACGGACTGGACGGTCTTGCCACCGGAGTGACTACAATGGTGGCTGTCTTTTTTACGGTTGTTTCCATCGGTATGCACGCGGGAATCGAGCCGATGACGGCCGCGGTAACGGGAGCGCTTCTGGGATTTCTGATGTTTAACGCCCATCCGGCAAAGGTGTTTATGGGGGATACGGGTTCTCTCGCGCTGGGCGGTTTTGTAGCGGGATCCGCATATGTGCTGCAAATACCGATCTTACTGCCGGTGTTTGGCTTTATCTATATGATAGAGGTTCTCTCTGTTATTATTCAGGTGACGTATTTTAAAAAGACCGGCGGCAAACGTATTTTTAAGATGGCGCCGCTTCATCATCACTTTGAATTGTGCGGCTGGTCGGAAACACAGATTGTGGCGCTGTTTACCGTGATCACGGCGCTTTTGTGCCTGGTGTGTTTAAGCGGGCTGTAAACAGAAAAACGGATGTATAGGAGAAAACATATGAACCTGCAACATAAAAAAGTGCTTGTTTTTGGTACAGGCATCAGCGGCATTGCGGCGGCAAAACTGCTCGGCGCAATGGGCGCGCAGCCGGTACTGTTTGACGAAAATGAAGACCGCAGGGCGGAAGATATCCGGGAGAAACTCGGAGAGTGCAAAGCAGAGCTTTATCTTGGCGAACTGCCGCGCGCGGTGAGGGAGTCCCTCTCCCTCGTGGTTCTGAGTCCGGGCGTCCCTACGGATCTGCCGCTGGTAAACGACCTGCGCGCCGCCGGGCTTCCCATCTGGGGCGAGGTTGAACTTGCCTATGAGAACAGCCGGGGCGATGTGCTGGCCGTTACGGGAACCAACGGAAAAACGACCACAACCAGTCTGTTGGGCGCGATTATGGAACATGCCCGCCCTTCTGTTTTCGTGGTGGGGAATATCGGGATTCCTTACACGCAGGTGGCGGCGCAGACGAAAGAAGATTCTGTGACCGTCGCGGAGATCAGCAGCTTTCAGCTGGAAACCATCTGTGATTTCCACCCGCGCGTCAGCGCGATTCTTAACATTACGCCGGATCATCTGAACCGGCATCACACCATGGAAGAATACATACGGGTAAAAGAACGGATTGCGATGAATCAGGGGCGGGAGGACACCTGCGTGCTCAATTACGAGGATGAGATCCTGCGCAAATTCGGCGAAAGCCTTTCCTGCCGCGTCATATTTTTCAGCAGCCTGCGTACATTAGAAGAGGGAATTTATCTGAACGGGGATAGGATAGAATACCGCGAGGGGAAATCCTGTATTTCGCTGTGCAGCACAAAAGAACTCAAGCTGCCCGGACGCCACAACCATGAAAATGTGATGGCGGCCGCGGCTATGGCGCTTGCCTGCGGCGTGTCGGCGGAGGATATCCGCTTTGTGCTGAAGCGTTTTACCGCGGTGGAACACCGCATCGAATTTGTAGAAGAAATAGACAAGGTTGCATACTACAACGACTCAAAGGGAACAAACCCGGACGCCGCGATCAAAGGCATCCAGGCGATGGACCGCCCGACTCTTCTGATCGGCGGCGGCTATGACAAAGATTCCTCCTATGAAGAGTGGATCCGTTCCTTTGACGGAAAGGTGCGCTATCTGGTGCTGATCGGGCAGACGCGGGAGAAGATCGCGAAAGCGGCGCGCGCCTGCGGATTTCACGACATTGTGATGGCGGATACGTTTGAGGAGGCGTTTCGGTTCTGCGCGGACCATGCGCGGCCGGGAGACGCCGTATTGCTCTCGCCTGCCTGCGCGAGCTGGGGAATGTTCCCCAACTATGAGGTACGCGGGAACATATTCAAGGAATTGGTAAGAGATCTGAAAGCAAAAAAGCAGGAGTGATGCTGTGTGCCGGTCCGGAAAAACACCGACTATACGCTGCAGATAATCGTGGTGATCCTGGTCGTATTGGGACTGGTAACCTTGTATAGTACGAGCGCATATAACGGGAAAGTACGTTTTCTGGATTCTGCGTATTATTTTAAAAAACAGTTGTTTGCGACCGCGCTTGGCCTGGCGGCAATGGTGCTGGTTTCGCGGATGGATTACCATTTTTTTGCGCGGTTTGCCGTCTGGGGTTATGTGATTTCGCTGGCGCTTTCCGGCGCGGTGCTGCTGGTGGGAGATTCGTACAACGGTTCCAAACGCTGGCTCTCCATCGGACCGCTTTCGTTTCAGCCGTCGGAGTTTGCAAAACCGGCGGTGATTCTGCTGCTTGCCTATGTGATCAGCAGGCGCAGGCGCAAAAAGGGCGGGATGCTGCTGCTGGTTCTGGTTATCGCCATGGTCCTGCCGATTGTGGCGCTGGTCGGCACTAATAATTTAAGCACGGCGATCATCATTCTTGGAATCGCCGTGATTCTGGCATTTGTTTCGGATCCCGGATATTTGCAGTTTATCTGGATCGGCCTGGCGGGCGTGGGATTTATCGGCATTTTTCTCAGCATGGAGCAATATCGCCTGGAACGTCTGGCGATCTGGAGAAATCCGGAAGCGTATGAAAAGGGATTTCAGACCATCCAGGGACTGTACGCGATCGGCTCCGGCGGGCTGTTCGGCAGAGGGCTGGGGCAAAGCCTTCAGAAGCTGGGATTTGTGCCCGAAGCGCAAAACGATATGATTTTTTCGATTATCTGCGAGGAACTGGGACTCACGGGCGCGCTGATTTTTATGCTTTTGTTTCTGCTGATGCTGTGGCGCTTTATGGTAATCGCCACGCACGCCCCGGATTTGTTCGGCGCGCTGATCTGCGTCGGCATTATGGGGCACATTGCGATACAGGTTATCTTAAATATCGCGGTCGTTACCAACACCATCCCCAATACCGGGATCACGCTTCCGTTTATCAGCTACGGAGGAACCTCGGTTTTGTTTCTGCTTGCCGAGATGGGCCTGGCGCTTTCCGTCAGCCGGTGGCAAAAATGAAGATCCATCATATACTATACCATGATTTGCGTCGTGGGAGGGTATATGTGTGGATCAGATACAGACACGGGGACATATCCCACTTGGCGGAGAAGTGACGATACAGGGATCTAAGAACGCCGCTCTGCCGCTGATGGCGGCTGCGCTTCTCCATCCGGGCAGGACAGTGCTTTATCATTGTCCGCGCATTCTGGATGTTGAATATATGGGGATGATTTTGAAAAAACTGGGGTGCGCCGTGACGTGGGAGCGTCAGGCGCTGGTGATCGACGCCAGAGAGGCGTGTAATTTCCGCGTGCCTTCTTTCCCGGCCACCCGGTTCCGCGCGTCGGTGCTTTTGCTGGGCAGCCTGCTGGGAAGGTTCGGAAGCGCGCGCCTGCCGTATCCGGGCGGCTGCACGATCGGCCTTCGCCCCATCGATCTGCATCTGCGCCTCTTTGAGCAAATGGGGGCGGCGATGGAGCAGACGCCGGATGAAATCCGTCTTTTTACCAAAGAGGGGAAACGCCTGCAGGGCTGCGAGACAGAGTTTGCGTTTCCCAGCGTGGGAGCGACGGAAAACGCGATCATTGGCGCGGTAAAGGCAAAGGGAGTTACGGTTCTGAAAGGCTGCGCAACCGAGCCGGAGATTGCGGAATTATGCAGATTTTTAAATGAAAAAGGCGCGAAGATTGAAGGCGTGGGTTCCGAGGTGCTTACCGTCACGGGGACGGAGGAACTGCACGATTCGGAATATACGCTGATGTCCGACCGGATTGTAGCGGGAACATATATGCTTGCGGTTGCAGGCACGGGCGGGAGCGCGCTGCTGCGCGGCGCCCCGTGGGAACAGATGGATATGCTGATCCGGATGCTAAAGAAAAACGGAGTACGGATTTGCGCGCAGCCGGATTCTGTGCGGATCGACGCCTCTGCGGCGCATCTGCAAGCCGCGGATATTCAGACGGCCCCATATCCGGGATTTCCCACGGATCTGCAGTCGCAGATGATGGTGCTTCTGTGCGGCGCCGACGGCGAGAGCCGTCTGGAGGAAACGTTGTTTGAATCCCGCTTTCTGATCGCAAAAGAACTTGTAAAAATGGGGGCCGATATCCGGATTGAAGGGCGCGTGGCAAAGATCAGGGGCGTGCGCGGTTTAAGCGGCGCTGCCGTAAACGCGAAGGAACTGCGCGGAGGCGCGGCGCTTGTAACAGCCGGTCTGCTTGCTTCCGGCCGTACCGTAATATCCGGAAGCCGTTTTATCCGAAGAGGGTATGAGGATATCTGCCGGGATTTTTCAGAATTAGGGGCGGATATACAGGAAATATAAGAGGAAGGTCAGAGGAGTATCACATGGAACTGCAGATGATAAAAAGAAAAAATATACTAAAGATACCGCTGCTGATCCTGCTTGCGGCAATGATCATTCTGCTTGCGGTCGTATTCGGCCTGTTTCATATCCGCGAGGTAGACGTAGTCGGAAACGAGTTTTATTCGGCGCAGGAAATACAGAAGATGGTGATGTCGGACTCTCTTGCGGAAAATTCGCTGTATCTGCTGTGGAAATACAGCAATCCGCAGACTGCGGAGTCGCTTCCGTTTTTGAGCGGCGTGGAGGTCAGCCTGATCTGTCCCTACCATGTGCAGATCAAGGTTTATGAAAAAACAATCGCCGGCTATCTTCTGGATTCCGGCTCGATGGTATATTTTGACATCGACGGCAACGTGGTTGAAATTTCCACGGAGGAACGCGACGGGATTCCGCCGTTTTCGGGGATCGGCATTGTGCAGCCGGTTGTGGGAGAAGCGCTTCCCGTTGAGGATGATGAATTTTTAAGAGATATTACGGAGGCGGCGCGCATGATTCACCAGAGCGGGCTGCACCCGGATGAAGTGCATTTCGATGAGAACCGGGATCTGATCCTGTATTTTGGCACAAAGCGGGTGCTTCTGGGAGATTCCTCTTATCTGGAGGAAAAGCTGCTGGAGCTGACCAGCATCTATCCGGAGATGGAAGGGCTTTCCGGCACGCTTCACATGGAAAACTTTACGCCGGATACCACGACGGTCAGCTTTAAGAAGGGAGAACGCGGAGCCGAGGAAGAGGAACTGATTATCGCGTTAAACGGAACGCTGGGCGACGCGCGGGAAGAGGCGCAAAAAGAGTCCGAATCAGAGAGCGAAAATGCCGGCGGCCCGGCGGAAAGCGGTTATGTGGAGGACGCGGCCAGATTTACCACGGACGCCGAGGGCAACGAGATTTATACGGATGAGCTTGGCAATGTAACGACCAATCTGGACAAGCCGTACCTGGGCGACGACGGGAATGTGATTTCGGACGGATACGGGTATATTGACCCGTATACAGGCGCATACATCCTGAATTAACGGCCATGAAACAGGGGCGTGCGGCCGGGAGCGGCAGAGCCTGTCCGTTGGAAAATCGCGCGGTTTCCCGCCGCCGCAAAAAAAGTACTTGATAATTTGCGCGAAAACTCGTATTATAATAGAGATAGTGGGAAAATACTGTCACGCGACAGAAAAGTAAGAAGGAGGAAGCACCTTGTTAGAGATTATGTCAAACGAAGCAGAATCTGCGGCAAAGATCATTGTCATCGGGGTTGGCGGCGCAGGTAATAATGCAGTAAATAGAATGGTGGACGAGGCGATTGCCGG
>CANQJX010000019.1 GCA_947624335.1 uncultured Marvinbryantia sp. | reverse complement strand
TTGTTCCGAACAGCACGGGTGCTGCAAAGGCAATCGGTCTGGTTATCCCGGAACTGAACGGCAAGCTCATCGGCGCTGCACAGCGTGTTCCGACCCCGACCGGTTCCACCACGATCCTGAACGCAGTAGTAAAAGGACAGGCTACGGTTGAAGGTATCAACGCGGCTATGAAGGCTCAGGCTACCGAGTCCTTCGGCTACAATACAGACGAGATCGTATCCAGCGACGTAGTTGGTATGCGCTTCGGTTCTCTGTTTGACGCTACGCAGACCATGGTAGTAAATCTGCCGGACGGCACGTCTCAGGTACAGGTTGTTTCCTGGTATGACAACGAGAACTCTTATGTGAGCCAGATGGTTCGTACGATCAAATATTTCAGCGAACTGAAATAAGAGATCCATCAAGACCTTATCAGGGTCCGGTCTTTGGACCGGGCCCTGTTTTTATGATTGCTGATTTAAAGGAGGTTACATCATGGGATTAAATAAGAAATCCGTAGACGATATCAATGTAAAAGGCAAACGCGTGCTGGTGCGCTGCGATTTTAACGTACCGCTGAAAGACGGAAAAATCACGGACGAGAACCGTCTGGTAGCGGCGTTGCCGACGATCAAAAAGCTGATCAACGACGGCGGGAAAATTATTCTCTGCTCGCATCTTGGAAAGCCAAAGGGAGAACCGAAGCCGGAGCTGTCGCTGGCGCCGGTAGCGGCGCGTCTTTGCGAACTGCTTGGCCAGGAAGTAAAATTTGCGGCGGATCCGGAAGTAGTAGGGCCGAACGCAAAGGCAGCGGTTGCGGCGATGAAAGACGGCGAGGTAGTGCTTCTGGAGAATACCCGCTATCGCGTGGAAGAGACCAAAAACGGCGAGGCTTTCAGCAAAGAGCTGGCTTCTTTGGCGGACGTATTTGTAAACGACGCGTTCGGCACCGCGCACAGGGCGCATTGCTCCAACGTGGGCGTAACAGAGTATGTGGATACCGCAGTGGTAGGTTATCTGATGCAGAAGGAAATCAACTTCCTCGGCAATGCGGTGGAAAATCCGGTCAGACCGTTTGTGGCTATTCTTGGCGGAGCAAAGGTTGCAGACAAACTGAACGTTATTTCCAATCTGCTTGAAAAATGCGATACGCTGATTATCGGCGGCGGTATGGCTTACACATTCCTGAAAGCAAAAGGATATGAAGTAGGAACTTCTCTGGTGGACGATGAGAAGATCGGTTATTGCAAAGAGATGATGGAGAAAGCGGAAAAACTCGGAAAGACGCTGCTTCTTCCGGTAGATACCACGATCGCGGCGGCGTTCCCCAACCCGATCGACGCAGAAATCGAGGTATCCGTTGTGGATTCCGACGCGATTCCTGCGGATAAAATGGGGCTGGATATCGGAACAAAGACGGCGCAGTTATATGCGGACGCGGTGAAATCCGCAAAGACGGTTGTCTGGAACGGCCCGATGGGCGTATTTGAGAATCCGATCCTTGCAAAAGGCACGATTGCGGTTGCAAAGGCTCTTGCGGATACCGACGCGACCACGATTATCGGCGGCGGGGATTCTGCAGCGGCAGTCAACCAGCTTGGATTTGGCGATAAGATGAGCCATATTTCCACAGGCGGCGGCGCTTCTTTAGAGTTCCTGGAGGGCAAGGAGCTTCCGGGCGTTGCGGCGGCAAACGACAAATAAAAATGATATCAAAGGAGAATAAGAAAAATGGCAAGAAAGAAAATAATCGCCGGTAACTGGAAAATGAACATGACGCCGACCGAGGCGGTAGAACTGGTTAATACCTTAAAGCCGCTTGTTGCGAACGACGAGGTGGATGTTGTGTTCTGCGTTCCGGCAATCGATATTATCCCGGTTGCGGAAGCGGCGAAGGGCTCCAACATTCAGGTTGGCGCGGAAAATATGTATTTTGAGGAAAAGGGCGCTTTTACAGGCGAGATTTCCCCGAATATGCTGACCGATGCGGGCGTAAAATATGTGGTTCTCGGCCATTCAGAGAGACGCGAATATTTTGCGGAAACTTCCGAGACCGTCAACAAAAAGATGTTGAAAGCCTTTGAGCATGGCATTACGCCGATCATGTGCTGCGGCGAATCGCTTGAACAGAGGGAACAGGGCATTACGATGGACTGGATCCGCCAGCAGGTAAAGGTTGGTTTCCTGAATGTAACTGCGGAACAGGCGAAAACGGCAGTGATCGCCTATGAACCGATCTGGGCAATCGGCACCGGCAAGACGGCAACCACCGAACAGGCGCAGGAAGTCTGCAAAGGCATCCGCGACTGCATCGCCGAGATTTACGACGACGCTACGGCGGCGGAAATCCGTATTCAGTACGGCGGTTCGGTAAACGCAAAAACGGCGGCGGATTTGTTCGCGCAGCCCGATATCGACGGCGGTCTGGTAGGAGGCGCTTCTCTGAAACCGGAATTTGGGCAGATCGTGAATTATAAATAATGTTCAGGTCTGTAAGTGGGACATCAGGCAGCTTTGCGGGATTGACCGGCAAAGCTGCTTTTCCATATCGTAAGCGTCCAAACGGCCCCGTGCGATCGGGCGCGCCGCGTTTGGCAAAAGGACGCTGAATGAAAAAATTTCATAACAGACTCCATTATTTTCTGCAGAAGGAATCTGTAATGTTCATTGATTTATTTGTCAAATGTTGTATAATAAGAACACATATGCAATCAATAAAGAAAATGAGGTGAAGGATTATGAAAAAATTTATGAAATTTGCAGGAATCACCGCGATCTTGGTGTTTGCTATGGCGTCAGCCGCAAGCGCGGAGGACGGGAAGGTCCTGCGCGTGGCGATGGAATGTGGTTATGCGCCGTATAACTGGACGCAGCCGGACGATTCCAACGGCGCGGTTCCGATTGCGGACAGCCCGGATTATGCTTACGGATATGACGTTATGATGGCAAAGCATATCTGTGAAGAACTGGGTTATGAACTGGAGATCGTCAAACTGGACTGGGATTCTCTGGTGCCGGCCGTACAGTCCGGAAATGTAGACTGCGTGATTGCAGGGCAGTCTATCACATCCGAGCGGTTGGAAATGGTAGATTTTTCTGAGCCGTATTATTATGCCTCCATCGTTACGCTGGTAAAAGCGGACGGCGAATATGCGGATGCGAAGGGAGTTGCCGATCTTGCCGGCGCGACCTGCACATCGCAGTTGAACACAGTATGGTACGATACCTGCCTGCCGCAGATTCCGGACGCCAATATTCTTCCGGCGCAGGAATCGGCTCCGGCGATGCTGGTAGCTCTGGATAATAATGCGTGCGACCTGGTTGTGACGGATATGCCGACCGCTATGGCTGCGTGCGTTGCTTACCCGGATTTTAAACTCCTCGACTTTACGGAATCCGACGATGATTTTGAAGTATCCGAGGAAGAAATCAATATCGGCATTTCCATGCAGAAAGGGAACACAGAACTCAAGGAAGCAATCGACAGCGTGCTTTCCAAGATGACGGTGGATGATTACAGCGAGATGATGGACGAAGCGATTTCCGTTCAGCCGCTGTCTGAGTAAGCGCTGTTCCGTACATAACAGGAGGATATCATGCCACAGTCTTTTTTTGGCAGAATTGTATATTTACTTCAACTCTACGGCCCCTCGTTTTTACGCGGGGCCTGGTACAGTATCGTGATCGCGCTGGTCGGTACTTTTATCGGATGCGTGATCGGGCTGATCGTGGGTATTATCAAGACGATTCCCGTAAGCAGGAAGGATCCGCTGGCAAAACGCGTGATTTTAAATATCATCAAAGCGGTTTTGGGCGCGTATGTGGAAGTTTTCCGCGGCACGCCGATGATGGCGCAGGCGATGATGATTTATTACGGCGCGTCGGCATTGTTCGGATTTAATATGTCTATGTGGTTCGCCGCGTTCTTTATTGTATCGATTAATACCGGCGCCTATATGGCGGAGACGGTGCGGGGCGGCATTATTTCCATTGATCCCGGTCAGACAGAGGGAGCGAAGGCAATCGGCATGACGCATTTTCAGACGATGACGAGCGTAATCATGCCGCAGGCGCTGCGCAATATTATGCCGCAGATCGGCAATAACCTGATCATCAACATCAAGGACACCTGCGTACTGTCCACCATCGGCGTCGTAGAACTTTTCTACGCGACAAAAAGTGTGGCGGGCGCTCTGTACACCTATTTTGAGGCGTTTTCCATTGCGATGGTCATTTATTTTGCGATGACGTTCGCCTGCTCGCGTCTGCTCCGTCTGCTGGAGAATAAGATGGACGGACCGGATAATTATGATCTGGCGACAACGGATACGCTTACGCACACCAGCGGTATGTATCCTTTTAAAAAGAGGAGGACCGGCAATGAGTGAAGCGATCATTCAGGTAAATCATCTGAGTAAAGAGTTTGGGAAAAATACGGTTCTGAAAGACATTGATTTTGAGGTGCATCCGCAGGATGTAACCTGTATCATCGGCCCTTCGGGATCGGGGAAATCTACTTTGCTGCGCTGTATCAATCTTTTGGAAGAACCTACTGGGGGTTCGATTTTGTACCACGGAACCGATATTACAGACCGCAAGGTGGATGTGCCGGGATACCGGGCAAAGGTAGGCATGGTATTTCAGAATTTTAATTTGTTTAACAATCACACCGTGCTTGGCAACTGCATGGTAGGACAGATAAAGGTTCTGAAGAAAAGCAAAGAAGAAGCGCGCCAAAAGGCGATGTTTTATCTGGAAAAAGTGGGGATGGCAGAATATATCAACGCTAAACCGCGGCAGATCTCCGGGGGACAGAAACAGCGGGTGGCGATTGCCAGAGCGCTGGCGATGGAACCGGAAGTGCTGCTGTTTGACGAACCGACTTCCGCGCTGGATCCCCAGATGGTGGGAGAAGTGCTGGAAGTAATGCGCCAGCTTGTCAAAGACGGGCTGACTATGATTATCGTTACGCATGAAATGGCGTTTGCCAAAGACGTGTCCAAGCGGGTGATCTTTATGCGCGACGGCGTGATCCAGGAAGAAGGGTCTCCGGAACAGATTTTTGAAAACCCGCAAAACGATATGACCAAAGAATTTTTAAGCAGATTTCGCCAGAACTGAACAATGCGTTTCAAAAGAAATTTCACCGGAAGCAGCGGTTGCTTCCGGTGATTGTTTTTGCCTGATTGTTTATTGACAAATTTGCGGCATATGTTTACAATAAGGAAAAGAAAAAACAGGAACGGAGGTGGCACATATGGATAACTGCGATAGTACAGGCCGAAGTATTCATGCGGTGGGTACGGCGGATTACGCGCACAGGCTGTCCGTAGTGTGCCTGTAATTTTATTCCGTCGGTAATCCTGCGACATCCACCGGATATTGATTGTGCTGTGCAGATGGTAACATATTGTTAAACTGCTTGGAACAATGCGAAGCGGTGGATTTTTTGCGCGCTTTTTAGCGGAAAGGAGGTTACGATGGAAAAAATATTAAAAGAGCCGAATTATGTAGAAGAACTGCTGGCGCTTATCAGGAGCAATCTGCCGGCGAAAGAGCTGGCCGACCGTCTGGAAGATTTCCATGAGAATGATATTGCGGACGCGGTAAAGTGCCTTAGCGAAGAGGAAAGAAAATATCTTTACACGATCCTCGGCACGGAACGGATGTCGGAGATCTTCGCCTACATGGAGGATGCGGATGAGTATTTGAAGGAACTGGATCTTCCCAATCTCGCACAGGTGATCGCAAACATGGACTCGGACGACGCGGTGGATGTGCTGGAGGAAATGGATGATTCCTTAAAAGAACAACTTTCCGCCCTGATGGATGAGGAGACAAATGCGGATATCCGGCTGCTGCAGTCTTACGATGATACGGAAATCGGCAGCAGGATGACCACCAATTTTATCTTGATCCAAAAGGATATGTCTGTAAAAGCGGCAATGAAAGCGCTGGTAGAGCAGGCGGAAAAGAACGATAATATCTCTACCCTTTATGTGTGCGATAACAATTATGAATATTACGGCGCTCTGGATTTGAAGGATCTGATTCTGGCAAGGGAGCATACGCAACTGGAAACGCTGGTCATTACATCCTATCCTTATGTGATGGATCACGAGAAAATTAGCGATTGTATTGACCGGATTGCGGACTATGAGGAAGACTCTATACCGGTATTGAATCAAAACAGAAAGATTCTCGGCATTATTACGGCGCAGGACATTATTGAAGCGATTGATGACGAGATGGGCGAGGATTATGCAAAACTTGCCGGTTTAACAGCCGAAGAGGATTTGCAGGAACCGCTGCTTGACAGTATGAAAAAGAGAATGCCATGGCTGATTATACTATTATTTTTAGGAATCGGAGTATCCGCGGTGGTCGGGATATTTGAAAGTATTGTGGCGCAGATCGCAGTGGTGGTATGCTTTCAGTCTCTGATCCTGGATATGGCGGGGAATGTCGGGACACAGTCGCTGGCTGTTACGATCCGCGTATTAACGGATGAAAACCTGAAAGCGGGACAGAAGTTACGTTTGGTTTTAAAAGAAATGCGCGTAGGTCTGTGCAACGGAATTTTGATCGGTTCGATTGCCTTTCTGTCCGTAGGATTTTATGTTTCTTTTGTAAAGCATAATACATGGTCCTATGCTTTTTTGGTGGCCGGTTGCGTAGGGCTGGCAATGGTTCTCGCAATGATGGTTTCCAGCCTTGTAGGGACGGTTGTGCCGCTGTTTTTTCACAAAATCCATATTGATCCGGCAGTTGCATCGGGACCTTTGATTACAACCGTAAATGATCTGGTAGCGGTAATTACATATTACGGTCTGACCTGGCTGCTTTTGCTGCGGCTTGCCGGATGAGAGAGCGAACCTTGTTGACTTATTGTCGGATAAAATGATAGAATGGTACAAAAATCGAGTATTCAGGTGGTTTTTCATATGAAACAATACAAAGAAGAATTTATTTTATCGACAGAGACAATCGATCGGGTTTCGCAGTTGTTTGGCGAAGCTTTGGAAGAAGCGGGAACGGATAAAAGGGATATCCTTCGCATCCGCTTGTCGCTGGAAGATATCCTGGGAATGTGGATGAAAAAATTAGAAAACAATGCTGTTCAATACAAAATGGTGCAGCGGTTCGGCAGATTATCGACTTCGGTCTGCGTGGAGGGAACGCAGGTCAGCCCGGATGAAGACGAGCAGGGATTTCTCTTTAGCAGCCGGCTGCTGGCACAGGCGGGGCTTGCGTTGGAGTATTCCTATAAAAACGGAAAAAACTATCTGATCTGCGGTCCGCTGAAAAAAGCGCAGACAGGGCAGATGACAAATCTGCTGTTTGCGATATTGGCCGCGTTTTTAATCGGAGGCATTGTGAAAACGCTTCCGGAAGGCGCGCAAAATATTGTTCTGGAAATCGTAAATCCCGTGTTTCAAACCATTCTTAACATTTTGCGGGCGATTTCTTCCCCGATGATTTTTCTCGCCGTGTGCTGGGGGATTATCAGTATCGGAGATTTGTCGGCGGTAGGGAAAATCGGGAAAAAACTGATTATAAGAATGATTGCCGGCACCTTTGCTGTCGGATCGGTATTTGCCCTGCTTGCAAGCCCCTTTTTCAAAATTGTGTGGGGTAAAAACGAAGCGGTGCTGGGCGGTTTCACAGATATTTACACAATGATCCTGGATATTGTGCCGCCGGACATTGTATCGCCGTTTTTGAACGGAAACGCGCTGCAGATTGTTTTCCTGGGAATATGTATCGGCATTGCGCTGCTGGTTCTTGGACAACGGGTATCTGTAATTCAGGATATTATCGTGCAGGCGAATGAGGTTGTATTTTTTCTGATGGGCGTGATAAGTAAACTGGTTCCCGCTTTTGTCTTCCTCAGCATTTTCAATTTGCTGCTTTTTGATGCGGATGTGAATGTCTGGGGGATTGTGAAAGTGTTTGCTCTCACCATACCGGGCTGCCTGCTGCTTATGCTGGTTTATGTGCTTGGGATGGCGGCAAAGTTTCGGATCAGTCCTGCTTTGATCGTGAAAAAACTGCTGCCGACTTATCTGATCGCTTTATCGACCGCGTCTTCTGCGGCGGCTTTCGCTACAAATCTGGAAACGTGTACCAAAAAACTTGGCATTCCGGATAAGGTGGCAAATTTTGCGATTCCGCTCGGTCAGGTTATTTATATGCCCGGCGCAGTCATCGGGTTTCTTACGATCGTTTTCTGTATGGCGGAATATTACGGGGTACAGATTACCGTCATGTGGATGGTGACCGCAGTGCTGACGGCAGGCCTTCTGGCGATGGCCGCTCCGCCGGTTCCGGGCGGCGGGCTTACAATTTATACGATTATGTTTGCACAGCTTGGAATACCGGGCGAGGCCGTTGCGATTGCGGTTGCTTTAAATTCTATTCTGGATTTTGTTATGACATCTTCTAACTTGCTGTGCCTGCAGGTGGAAGTGACGATTGCCTCCGAATCGCTGGAACTGCTGGATAAAGAAAAAGTGGCGCAGGAGTAACTTGTTTCTTCTGTTTGGATTGAATGCTTTGGCGTTATATACATGGCGAAACCGGCATGGAGTTTCAAAAAAAGATGCAATCATAAAAGGGAACCGACAGGGTTCCCTTTCCTGTCAAATACGGCGTCGCCGTTGGTCAGCACATAATCTTCCCCGCCAAGGATCGCCCTGCAGTAATCCTGCACGGAGGTAAGCCGCCGCCGGAAAGCAATACCGCCGCCCGGCAGATCGGTCGTATGGATGTAGTGGCTGCTTTTATGGCCGGATGAAGAATGGGCCGCGTTGATTCCTTCTACGCCGTCCACATACTCCGGGTACAGCCGTATCTTTGGAATGTATCCGGCTTCCCGGAACGGATGTGCATGGATGACCATGCCGCCGCCCTCATGGATCAGCCGGTATTGCTCTTTTACGTCGGCATTTCGGATTTCAGGGTGTGCTTTCAGCCAGTCCGGCGTAACCCCGTAGATCAGAAATTCCGTACCCCGATATCCGGCCTCGTACCCCCAAAATACGTTCAGATCGTGTTTTTGCCCATATTCCAGAGCTTCTCTGTAGCCTATCGTAAAGCTGTCCACCCACTGTTCCCAGGGCAGCGCCCGGCTGATGCCGGTATTGCCGCCCCAGTTGTGATCGGTGATAATGATTCCCGCGTACCCCATAAGATGAGCCGCTTTTGCCATTTCTGCACCGGAATTATGCGCGCAGGCGCTCCCCGGCCGGGTATGCATATGGGTTTCGTATAGGCAGGGATAGCCTTCTAATATCATATTGTCCGCCTCCGTAAATTCGCCGTCTAAATCCGCTTTCTGTATATCTCCATTATATAGAAAGATGCGATCTTTTCAAGAACTATCACCTCAAAGCAGCAGAAAAAAAGGGATATGCCGCCGGCAAAGGCAGCATATCCCTTTCTTATACCCTGGTTATTTTACGACAGGCAATGCCTGCGGTTTACTTGCCGCACGGCGGGCAAGTGGTCGGCTGATCAAACGCAAGGTTGAAAGCGTAGAAGTTTTTGGAGTCCAATTTATCCTGAACCAGACGCAGCGCTTCCCCAAAACGCTGATAGTGTACAACTTCGCGGGCACGCAGGAAGCGGATGGGATCCGCGATCTCCGGCATATTGCGCACCACGCGCAGAATATTATCGTAAGTGGAACGCGCTTTCTGCTCCGCCGCCATATCCTCGTGCAGATCGGTGATCGGATCGCCTTTTACCTGCAGCTCGCAGGTGTTAAAGGGAATACCTGCGGCGGCCTGCGGCCATACGCCGATGGTGTGATCGATATAGTACGGGCCAAGGCCGGACTTTTCGATTTCTTCCATGGAAAGCCCTTTGGTAAGCTGATGGATGATGGTAGCCACCATCTCAAAATGGGCCAGTTCTTCGGTGCCGATGTCGGTTAAAAGCCCCATTACCTGCCTGTCACCCATAGAGAAGCGCTGGGACAGGTAACGCATAGAAGCGGAAATTTCGCCGTCGGGCCCGCCGTATTGACTCATAATAAACTGCGCCAGCTTGGCGTTCGGAGTGGTAATATTAATGGGATATTCTAATCGTTTTTCATAATTCCACATTTATCTGCATCCTCCTTTACATTTACTTTCCCATGGAAACGGCTGCATGATCCATTCCCAGCGATTGCTGTCGCACAGATCGGTACAGTCGATGGTAAGCGGGCCGAAGCGCATGGAATAAGCCTTTAACGCCTCGTTGCGTTTCGCTACCATTTCCCTGCAGTATGCGAGCGCTTCACAGTCGCACGGATGCGTGTCTAAAAAGAGCAGAATATCGGATACCGCAAAGCTTACTTCATTGATATAGTTGAGAAGCTGCGCCTGACTCATAGAGTTTAAAACGCTGTTCTGCCTGCAGGAGCAGGGGGCCTGATTTGGCTGATATCCGCGGTTTACCGGATAATACCGGTTGTTCGGATTTGCCTGATTCATCTGATTCATTTGGTTCATCTGATTCATACACAGCCACCTCTTTTCCCGCAGAATGGTTTGCACAGATCCGGAAAAATCGTCCCGGACTGCAATGCTTTGCAGAGCGGAAACGTATGATGAAATGCCGGCTGCCAGGGTACATATGCCATCGCGACGGGCATATCCGGTTCGGAATTATTCTGGCAGGACATGGATTGAATCGTTTGAGTTTCTTGGCTCATAAGAACTCCTTATTTCTTTTTTCCTTATCAGTTTATGAACGGCCGGGAAAAAGGTGTATCGCGCATACGAAATTCAAAATTGTATATCGGGAGTGTTTGTGGTAAAATCCAGTATATAGAGCATTTGGATGACTACTTATCAAGATTTGTTTCGGAAGTAGTGATGTATTGGGAAAAGAGACCAGGAGACAATCATCAGTATTACTTTCAGACTTAAAATAGACAGGGATTATTGCACTAATATAAAGGACAAAATTATGAATTCATACTACATCCGCACCGACAATTTAACCGTTGGCTACAACGGCGTCCCCCTCATCCGCGACATCAGCCTGAAGCTGAACCGCGGCGAAATTCTTACGCTCATCGGTCCGAACGGCGCGGGAAAGTCTACGATCTAAAAAAGTATTACCCGTCAGCTTTCCACACTGGGAGGAACGGTTTACCTGGACGGCAGCAGTATGCAATCGCTGACCAACCGTGCCCTTTCCAGAAAAATGTCTGTGGTGATGACCGAGCGCATCCAGTCGGAGTTGATGACCTGCGAGAACGTGGTGGCTGCGGGACAGTGCCCATATACAGTAGACTTGGCATTTTATCGGAGCACGACCGGGAAGTGGTTTATGCGTCTCTGGAGATGGTACACGCCCTGGACCTTCGCGACTGTGATTTTACACAGATCAGTGACGGACAGCGGCAGCGCGTTCTGCTGGCAAAAGCCATTTGCCAGGAACCGGAGATCATTGTGTTCGACGAATCGACGTCCTTTCTGGACATCCGGCATAAGCTGGAGCTCCTGACACTTCTGAAAAAATGGTGATAGAGAAGCGGCTCGCGGTAGTCGTATCCCTGCACGAGCTGGATATTGCGCAGAAAATATCGGACATTGTCGTCTGCGTTCATGGGGATAAGATTGAAAAGTATGGTACGCCGGAAGTGTTTGTGATCGGCGGCGGGGGCAGCGGGATTCCCGTGTACCGCAGGCTTGCGCGACAGGGTGTTCCCTTTGCCGCGAGGTTATCTGCTGTCGGGATACTTTTGGAAGCATGAATGAACGAAACCGAAAACTATATGAGACATGCGGGAAACGGCGGCTGCAGGACACATAAATGCAGGTCAGAGATATTCTACCGTAAATCCGGATTCCCTGCAGTACCGGTCCACGGCGGAATCCCGGTAGCAGCGAATGACGGCGGCGCGGTTGATGATCCACGGTCCTATGTATTCCGGGTCGTGACGTATTTCCAAATATTTCAGACGGTTGCAGCCGTGGAATACCCACTTGCCGATGCGGCGGATACCTGCGGGCAGGCGGACTTCAACCAGATTATTACACTTAAAGAAAGCGCTGTCTTCAAGACAGATCAGTGAATCCGGAAGTTCCAGAGTTTCTATGCCGCAAAAATAAAACGCTTCCTGTCCGATAGATTCCAGACGGTCCGGGAAGCAGACAGTCTTCAGCTCGTGGCAACGGTAAAAGGATCGTTTGCTGATCGTGCGCAGTCCGGAAGGGAAATCAACGAGGGAAAGCGAAGAGCATTCGCTGAAGGCGTCTTTCTGGATCGTCGTCAGCCTGCTTTCAGCGGGGATATGGATAGAACGCAGGCGGCGGTCTTCCGAGAACGCCTTTGCCGGGATCACAGACAGGGCGCTGGAAAGAGAAACCTTTCTGAGCGCTGAGCAATTTGAAAAAGCTCCTGCTCCCAACTTTTTTACACCGTCTGGAAGGCAGACCTCTCTGAGCATCGTGCATCCGGAAAACGCCCGGGCGTCGATCTTGCGCAGCGCTTCCGGAAACTGGACGGAACGGATCTGACATCTGTTCTGAAACGCCTCGGCACCGATGCATTCGACAGAATCCGGAAATGTCATGTGCTGCGCAACGAGGCGCGACGCATTATCGCGGACAATAGTTTTGCCATCGGTATAAACTTTAATATTCCTTGGGCGAGGATTTGAGGCCATAAAAAACTCCTTTGCAGCAAAAATCATTTCTTCCTGCATTGGAGTACCGACGAAATTTTATAAACAAAATACCGTAATGCTGGCTGCCGTGACACCGATAAACCGGGGCAGGGAAGAATAATGGTTGAGGTTTTTTTCTAAAATGGGTACACCAAAGAAAACCACCTCTCCATTTTCCATTGCGTGTAGTAAATGGCAGCAGCTCTAAGCAGGTATTCTGACTCACGCAGTGACGCCGCATTTCCCCTTCTCATGGATCTTCCACAATGGTAACGGAATGCGCCTGCACGTATACAGCAGCACGACTGTCCAGGATTCCCACCTGGTTCCCTCTTAGCTGTCAGCCGGCATTCTGTGCCATGGCTGACGGAACTTAAAACCGGTAATTGTTTTAATTTATTAAATTAAATATATTTTAATGTAAAATAGAAGAAAATGCAACCAAAAAATACAATATTTGGGGGACTTTAGAGTAGCAGAAAGAGAAAAAGGGGGTATCATATGAAGCAGATCATGAATATCACGACGATGCAATACGAGCTGGATCGCTACAAGGACCGGGCGGATTTTCAGTCGTATATTCGGGGGCTCGGTCTGGACGGCGTGGAGCTTATGGAGGCAGGGGAAGATACGCGGCGCATCATTGCCGCGGAGGACGTGATCGGCGTACATCTGCGCAATGTGCCCTGCTGGTATTGCCTGTGGTCGGGCGACGAAAAGAGTACGATGGAGGAATTTGGGGACTGGGAGGAGGTAAAGCGCCAGTTCGGAGGAACCGGACGGGAAGCGCTCCTGCAAATTTACCGGGACAGTCTCTCGTTTGCCAGAAGGTATCATCCGCAATATGTTGTTTTTCATGTGTCGGACAATCTTCTGGCGGAGGCGGCGACCCGGGAATTCCGCTACACGGATGAAGAGATCGCGGATGCGGCGGCGGAAATCCTGAATCAGATATTTACACGCGACGAAGGTTTTGAACTTCTGCTGGAAAATCTCTGGTGGCCGGGGCTTACAATGACGCGTCCACAGATCGTATATCGCTTGCTGGAAAAGGTCCGGTATCCAAGGACCGGCTTTATGCTGGATTTGGGGCATCTGCTGCACACAAATCCGGCGCTGAGGACGATAGAGGAAGCGTGCGTATATCTGGGCAGCGTACTGGACAGGTATGACGATAAAAGCATTTTTCGTGGGGTGCATATCCATCAGACCCTGAACGGGGCGTATGTGGAAGAGCAGAGAAAACATCCGCCAGTGATGCGCGGAACCTATCTGGATAAGATGGAAACGCTCACGAGATATGTATACCAGGTGGACAGCCACAGACCCCTTCCGCGGGAAGCCGCCCGCGGGATCCTCGACATGCTTCAGCCGGAGTATCTGGTTTACGAGCTGCTCGCCTTCAGCCGCGAGGAGCATACGCGATGGATCAGAGAATGCAGGAATTGACAGTTTTACCAATATTTTTATTGACATTTGCCCAAAAATTTATTATTATATAAAAAATTAAATGAATGATATGGTTTGTCTGCCGGGCGTTTCGGATGTCTGGCACGTCAATCAAATTGCAAAGGGGTGGGAATCCCCTACCGGCGTCTTTTAAACAGACTGCGCGACCGTGATGCGGCGATTTTCGCCGCCAGTCGGAGCATACCATATTTCTGCTTATGTGTATTTTGCAGGGGTATGGTATATTTTTTTGGAGATAACTACCCTGCAGGATGCAGGGTAGTTTTTTTGCACAGACCCGTGCAAAAAATTTTTTATAGTACAGAAATCTCTGTGGGAGAGGTACGCCGGCGAAGGCGCGCTTCTTCAGGAATCCGGTGTGAATCCGGAGCAAATACCCCTTGCTGTAATAGGCGACGAAGGACCGATATAGCCACTGGAGCGATCTGGGAAGGCGGTCCCCAGGAAGAACCTAGAGCCAGAATACAAACACAGAGAGAAACGGTATCAGCCGCAGGCGCGCGGGTGGTGCCTTTTTGTACGAAACGTCCGGAGCAAGGCATAAAAACGGCGCAAAACAGGACCGCGAGGAAGCGGATCCCTGAAAATCGAAGAAGAGGCGTCGCCCAAAACAGATAGTAAACCCGGCAACCAAAAGCAAAATGGAAAGGAAAAGAAAAGCATGAAAAGAAATGACATCGGAGAACCAACGGTAAAAAGGCGAAGACCTTCCAGGGCGCTTGCGGTGCTCCTTGCAGCGTCGATGATCGCGACTTCCGTGCCGCAGTCGGCTTTCGCGAGCGCGGCAGAGCAGGAATACGCGCAGACTGAGGCAATGGAGGCGTATGAGGAACCTGCAGGAGAGGGCGGTCTCGACGACGCCGTTCTGGATGGCGGCGACCAGAGCCAGGACATAGCGGACAGCGCTCAGGACTATGG
>CANQJX010000018.1 GCA_947624335.1 uncultured Marvinbryantia sp. | reverse complement strand
CACGGTCGAGATATTCAGTCTTTCATCCTGCGTATGCCCCAGCTCGGAAATCAGGGCATTGTACGGCGTGCAATAAGCGGTGATCGACAGATAATAGGTCATAACCATGAGAAATAAGAACGCTGCGTTCAGCCAGCTCGTTTTTCCCAGCGGCGATCAGAATACCAGCACCGTAGAAAGCGCCAGCGGCAGGGAGGCGGCGCGCAGGAACGGCATGCGCCGTCCCTTGGGCGAAGTGCAGCGGTCCGACCACGACGCGATCAGGGGATCCGTCACCGCATCAAAAATACGCCCGAACGCCGTGATCGCCCCGATCACGGTAAAGATTCCCAGAATTACCAGCCCCTGCGGGATAAAAATACTTTGCCCCTGCGCGACAGACGCCTCGTCCGGCTGATAAAAATAGACCAGCCAGTTGGCGATCAGCCCCGACATCAGCGACCAGCCGAACTGTCCCGTAGCAAACGCCCAGATCTTTGCTGTTGATAGTTTCTTCATAACCTGTTTCTCCTTTTCTTATAATATTCTTTTCTTTTTCTTTCCTATGCGCGAAAACCAGAAAAAAGTAAGCGGCCACAACGCTCCCGCAAACAGTACCATCAGAAAATAACGCATGCCGTCGGCAAATCCTTCCGGGAAAACCGCCCGCAGGGGCGCCTCAAGAACAACGTTCAGCAAAAGCAAAACGGCCAGTCCCGATACAACTTTGAGGATCTGCGCCCACCAGACGGCTTCCGTCTGAAACCGGATATAGCGGTCGTCCAGTATTTTTGCGGCAAGCAGTCCCGCCCCGCAGGCCAAAAGACTGCGGGCGTTTGCGATCCCTTCCCGCAGGCAGTCGCCGTCCGTATCCGCCGGGAACGGATAGAACGCGGCAAACGCCCGGTAACCCGCGGCGCAAATCAGCGCAAATACCAGCACCGCCCGCATCCGCCACGCATTTTCTTCCGTATCTTTGATTACCGGATAAAGCGCCATCGCCAAAAACAGCGCCAGCACAAACGATACGCCTACGTCCGCCGGCGTATGGCATCCCAGATACATGCGTGAAAACGGCACCAGAAACATCAGCGCAGCCGCCGCCGCGCGGATCCATTTTTTTCTGGTCAAAAAAGCGGCGCATGCCATTGTACCCACCGCGTTTTGCGTATGTCCGGACGGAAACGAATATCCCGCCGCGCCCGCCCGCGCACTTTCCACAACCGTAAATTCCGGATCCAGCACCCACGGGCGCGGAACGCGAAACCATAATTTTAAAAACTGGTTTAAAATTGTCCCCAGAAAGCCGACCGCCAGGATATAGTACCCGCCGCGCTTGCTGATACACCAGAAAACAGTCAGCGCAAAAAGCAGAAAAAAAGCCTCGTCCCCAAAATGCGTGACGGCGGACATCGCCGCCGTCGCCGCCGGCGTCCGGATACTTTCTAAATACCGCAAAACATCCATCCGATTTCTCCTTACTGACAGAATCTTACCGCAGACAGTCCAGCAGGCGTCTGATATCTTCTTCGCGGGTTGCCCAGCTTGTGGCAAAACGCACCACGGTATGTTCCTCATCCGCTTTTTCCCAGACCTCAAAGCGCACCTTTTCGGAGAGCTTTTTCATCTGACGGTTTTCCAGAACGACAAACTGCTGATTGGTAGGGGAATCCAGATAGAAGGAATAACCCATCCGGGCAAGCCCGTCTTTTAAAAGCTGCGCCATATCAATCGCATGGCGTCCGAGTTCAAAATACAGATTGTCGGTAAAAAGCGTATCGAACTGAATCCCAAGCAAGCGTCCTTTCGCGAGCAGCGCTCCGCGCTGCTTTACCATCGTCATAAAGTGCGGCGGCATATCGCCTTGCGGAAATACGACGGCTTCGCCGCACAGCGCCCCCGCTTTTGTCCCGCCGATATAAAAAACGTCGCAATATTCCGCCACATCCGGCAACGTCACGTCCGTTTGCCTGCTCATCAGTCCGCAGGCGAGGCGCGCCCCGTCCAGATACAGCGGAATTTTATACCGCCGGCAAATCTGCGAGAGTCTCTCCAGTTCCTTTTTGCTGTAGAGCGTGCCGTACTCTGTCGGGTGCGAAATATAAACCATGCCGGGGAATACCATATGCGCGCGGTTTGGGTCCTGCCAGAAATTTTCCAGATAGGATTCCAGTTCGTCCGCCTGTATCTTTCCTTCTTTTTGCCCGATCTGCAGCACCTTATGCCCCGTATGCTCAATCGCGCCCGCCTCGTGAACGCTCACATGGCCCGTTGACGCCGCGATCACGCCCTCGCAGGAGCGCAGCATCGTATCAATGATGATCGCGTTGGTCTGTGTTCCGCCTGTCAGCAGAAAAACCTCCGCCTGTTCCCGCGCGCAGGCCGCGCGGATCTTTGCTTTTGCACTTTCGCTATACAGATCTTCCCCATATCCGGGAAGCTGCTGCATATTCGTCTCCAGAAACCGCTGCAAAATCTTTTCGTGGCATCCTTCCAGATAATCGCATTCAAACGACAGCATATCCTTCCTCCGATCTTTTGCGCCGCTTATCAAACATTAACAGCATCGGCAAAACGTGCAGAAAAAATTCAGCATGCAGAAACTCATGCACATCCGGTTGAGACCTTCCGCGTAGCGCTGGTATCCGCCGCCGTTCTGATCGTAAGCGTTTTTGCCCTGCTGCATTGCCTGCAGCGCCTGACGGTAAACGCCGTTGCCCGGCTCTGCCTGAATTGCTTTTTGAATCTGCTCCATGGCAAGGATCTGGTTTCCCAGCCCGTGATTTGCCAAAGCGCTCAGAAAATACCAGCGGGCGTTGCGCTGTGCGCTGGTAATATTGTTTAACGTAATGTTCGCATACCCATATTGGCGCATATTGATAAAGTCAATCGCCTGCCGGATATCGGCGCTGTCGCCGGCCTGAGCCAAGGGACGCGGCATCTGCGCCGGCCCGCCAAAGCCAAACAGATCGTCAAAGCTGAACCCGCCGAAGCCGCCGTAGCCGCCATAACCGCCCTGTCCGCTGTAACCGCCGTAACCGCTTTGTCCGTACGGGTTCCCGTATGGGTTTCCATAGGGATTGCCCTGCCCGTAGGCGCTTTGCCGGCGGTTTTGATATTTTTGCGGATTGTTCAGCATATCATACGCTTCGTTGATTTCGTTCATTTTTTCTGCGGCATACGGATCGTTCGGATGCAGGTCGGGATGATATTCTTTCGCCTTTTTACGGTAGGCGCGTTTGATCTCATCTTTGGTGGCATCTCTTGATATCCCCAGTACCTTATACGGATCGTCAACCATGGGATTTCTCCTTTCCCGGCACTTTCGCATAATACTGCTGCCAGACGCCGCCGTAAAGAATATTTTTCAGAAGATGTTCGTCCTGCACAAGCGGAAGCTGCTCGAACAGCCGGGTCGCGTTTCCGATCGCCGTGGTAAGAATCTCCTCCATCTGCGCCGGCTCCTTTTGCATTCCAAACAGCGGATTATAATTTTCTTTTTTCCGGTCCTTCGCATAGTCCAGCGTAGCGTCCATCAGGTATATAAACCTTCCCAGTTCGTAGCCGAACGCCCTTAAGCTGTTGCTCCAAAAATCTTCCGCGTACACAAACAGTTCGGAAAGCATTTTGCCGGAACAGTTGATCGCTTCATCCGGCATGCTTTCATGCGATTTTTCGATGCGGCTCAGCTCCTCCAGCGCGCTTTTTACGATACCGCTCTGGCGCGGGTATCTGCGCTGTACGTTTTGGAAATCCTCTTTGAGCCGTCCGGCATAATAGTACTTGAAGCGGCTGTGTTCATCCTGCCAGTCGTCCATGCACTTATAATAAGACAGGAGAATGCTCATATCCGCCGCATACTGTGTAAATTTATTTTGCACCGCGCTTCTTTTGTGCAGCGGGTGCGCGGCGCAGCGAAAGCTCTGTTCCTGTTCCGGCGGCTCGTAAAGCGAGGAGAGAAACAAAATAAGGAACGTCATGTCATAGTTCAGATTCATTCTCTGAAACTGTCCGAAACGCTCGCCCAGACAGCGGCAGAGACCGCAGTAAATCCTGCGGTAGCGCGTCAGTTCTTCTTTTGACAGGCCTTCCCTGTTACAAATAATATATCCGAACACGTTCTCCTGTTGCCGCCTTTCTTTTTGCCGGCCGCAGCCGGCGAAAAATCTATTTCTAAGATACCATATTTTAGGGTTCGGTGGCAAGCGGTACTTTCCCGCGCGGCAGACGCGAACGGTCATGCCGGCGCGGGCGGCAGGCCTTCGCCGTCAAACGCGGGTATAAAGCTCTCCTTTGCGGTTTCCCCTTCCTGAATAAACGCGTTTTCTACGCCAAGGGCAATCGCGTAATCGACCAGACGCCCGTACTCGCGCTTTGTCACCTTGCGGCGCAGTTCCGGGAACGGCACATGCGCAAACGGCGTGTACTGATTCATAAGGCTCAGATATACCTGGTCCAAATAGGTTCCATAAACGTAAGATACGACTGCTTTCGCCTCTTTTAAGTGCCCCGGCAGAAGAAGATGGCGCACGATTACGCCGCGCTTCATCATGCCGTCCCGCCCAAACTGCGGCGTCCCCTGCTGCCTTACCATTTCGCGCAGGGCGGCTTTGGCAACGTCCGGATAATCCGGCGCGCGCGAATATTTCCGGGCCGTCTCCGTTTCCATATATTTAAAGTCCGTCAGGTAAATATCGACTGTTCCTTCCAGCATTTTCAGGGTTTGCGTCTTTTCATATCCGCCGCAGTTATAGACGACGGGCAGACGCAGCCCCATGGCGCGCGCTTTTTTCAGCGCACGCAGAATCTGGGGCGTATAGTGCGTGGGCGTCACCAGGTTGATATTTGCCGCGCCTTTTTCCTGCAGTTCCAGAAAAATCTGCGCCAGCCGCTCCTCCGTAATCAAAACGCCGTTTTGCCCGTTGGAAATCGGATGGTTCTGACAGTAAACGCAGCGCAGAGGGCAGCCGGAAAAAAAGACGGCGCCGGAACCCTGCCCGCCTGAAATGCAGGGTTCCTCCCACATATGCAGGGCCGCTCTCGCGGCATAGATGTCCTTTCCGCTTACCTTGCAGAACCCTTTTTCCCCTGCCGCGCGGTCTGCTTTACATTCCCGCGGGCAGAGTCTGCATGATCTGTCCATGATATTCCTTCCCATTCCAGCAATTTTGCTTTCTTATCGATTCCGCCGGCATAACCGGTCAGGCTCCCGTCCGCGCCCAGGACGCGGTGGCACGGAATTATAATCGAAATCGGATTGCGCGCGACCGCGCCGCCGACCGCCTGCGCGGACATACTGCGCTTCCCCATAGCCGCTGCCGTCTTTTTGGCAAGCGCCCCGTAGGTCGTCGTCTCCCCGTAAGGAATTTCGCACAGAAACCGCCAGACCGTCCGCTGAAACGCGCTGCCCGCAGGCGCGAGCGCCAGCTCCGAGCAGGAGGGCCGCCCTCCCGCGAAATAACGGTCCAGCCAGTCCTTCGCTTCGTCCAGTACCGGCAAACCAACTCCCGGAGAAAATTTCTCCGGGAGTTGGCGCATAAAATATTTCTGTCCGTCCAACCACAGGCCGACCAGATGCGTTTCGTCGCCCGCCAGCGTCAGACCGCCCAGCGGGGAAAGATAGGTTGTCACATAATACATTGCGTTTCCCGCCTTTTTGTCAGCGGCGGATCAGCACTACCGCCACATCGTTTACATTGGTGCCGGTCGCCCCG
Organism: uncultured Marvinbryantia sp.; assembly: GCA_947624335.1. Taxonomy (GTDB): domain Bacteria; phylum Bacillota; class Clostridia; order Lachnospirales; family Lachnospiraceae; genus Marvinbryantia. The sequence continues at coordinate 9,476 of CANQJX010000018.1, read as the reverse complement.
GTCACAATCAGGCCGCCGCTTTTTTCCAGCGCGGTATAGGCGTCGTTCTGCATAAGCGTCTGGTAAATATCAACGCCTTTTTCCGCAAGCAGCGCTTTCGTTTCGCCGTCGGCATAGCCGCCCGCGGCGTCCGTCGGTCCGTCCGTCCCGTCGCTTCCCACGCTGAATACCGCGGTATCTTTCAAACCTGCGATCTGTTCTGCCGCGGATAAAGCGATTTCCTGATTCCGTCCGCCTTTTCCTTTTCCGGTCAGGCGTACCACGGTCTCGCCGCCCGCAATGAAGGCAAGGCTCTTTTTACTGTCCTGATGGCTTTTTGCGACCGCTCCCAGAAAAGCGCCCGCTTCGCGCGCCTCGCACGACATCTGATCCGTGAGAAAGACCGGCTCATAACCAAGGGCGCTGCTCGCCTCCGCTGCCGCCCGGCACAGATCGCGCACGCTTCCCGTAATGACCGTCTCCACATTTTTCAGTTCTTTCGGCGTTTCCTGACGCAGCAGCTCCAGCGCCTGCGCGCTTACGCTCAGGCCATACTTTTCCACAATCGCCAGCGCCTGCGCGCAGGTTGTCGAATCGGGATAGGCCGGACCCGACGCGATCATATCCAGCGGATCTCCCAGAATATCGCTCAAAACAATGCTGTACACCTGCGCCGGTTCGCATAATTTTGCAAACTTTCCGCCCTTTACCGCAGAGATCCGTTTGCGGATGGTATTCATTTCCACAATATCCGCTCCGCACGCCAAAAGCTGCCTGGTAATATCCGAAAGCTCTTCCGCCGGAATCAGCGGTTTTTCAAACAACGCGCTTCCGCCCCCGGAGAGCAGGAATAAAACCGTGTCCTCTGCGCTGAGTCCTTCAACCAGATCCAGCGCCGCCTGTGTGCCGATAAACGAATTCTGGTCGGGCACGGGATGTCCCGCCTCAAAGCACTGCATGCCAGGAATCTGCCCTTTTACATGCTCGTATTTCGTTACCACGACGCCGGCGTCCATGCGTCCGCCCAAAATTTCCGCCGCCGTCTTTGCCATCTGCCACGCCGCCTTGCCCGCCGCTACCACGCGAATCTTTCCGCTTTTAAACTGTTTTCCGTTTAAAGCGCGCGCAACCGCTTCGTCCGGCAGCACTTTCCGGATGGATTCGCGGATGATGGCATCCGCATCTGTTCTCATACCCATCTCTTACCTCCCAATCCCCATGTCTTAAAAGATCAACGACAAGATAAAGATAAATACGATGGAGCAAAGCCCCTCTACCAGCGTTGCAATCGTCTGCGTCTTGTAGCCCTGTTCCGGCGTCATGCCGCCAAAGTTGGTAACTACCCAGAAGTAGGAATCGTTTGCATGAGATACGGTCATTGCGCCCGCGCCAATCGCCATAACGCAAAGCGCGGACATTACGGTCGAATCCATTCCCAGAGCCGACATCAGCGGCGCCATAATGCCCGCGGTCGTTGTAATCGCCACTGTGGAAGAACCCTGCGCAGTCTTTAAGATCGCCGCCAGCAGGAACGGGAAGAAAATGCCGATGCTCTGCAGCGCGCTCGCATGATCCGTAATAAAGGTAACAAGGCTGGTCGCGGAAATCACGGTGCCAAGCACGCTGCCCGCAGCCGTTACAAAAAGAATCGGGCCGACCGTCTTTAACGTATCGTTTGTCAAATCATACAGTTTATCGCCCATCTTGGACTGTACCAGCAAGATAATGCCGATCACAACGCCGACTGCCAAAGCGACAATCGGGGTCCCCAAAAAGGTAAGCCCCATCCCCAGAGCGCCGCCCCATCCTAAGATGGAAGATACGTTCGACAACGCCATCAGGATAATCGGGACAATAATCGGAGCGAGGGACATAAAGCCGGACGGCAGTTTCCCGTAAGACGCTACCAGTTCCTCGTAAGTCTGCACCACGTCGCCGCTGTCCGCCTCGTCATTGGCGCGTACCTTCTTTCCGATAAATTTGGCGTAGAAGTAAGCGCCGATCAGCGCCGGAATGGATACCAGAAGCCCCAGTCCCATAACAAGCAGGAGGCTGCCTCCGATGCCGAGCGTATTCGCAGCCGCGATCGGGCCGGGTGTGGGCGGGATAAACACATGGGAACAATACAGGCCCGCCGCCATGCAGACGGTCATTGCCACAGAAGACGTCCCCGTCCGTTTTACCATCGCCTTGCGGATCGGGTTAAGCACAACAAAGCCGGAATCGCAGAACACCGGGATCGATACGACCCAGCCCATCAGCTCGATCGCCAGTTCCGGGTGCTTGGGTCCCACCAGTTTTACTACAATATCCGCCAGCTTGAGCGCCGCTCCCGTCGCTTCCAGGAACGTGCCGATCATCGCGCCGAAGATAATTACGATGCCGATGCTCGAAAACGTGGAAGAAAACCCGTTTCCGATAATGGTGGCGATACCGTTTACGGTATTTCCGTCCGCATCTGTCGTCGCGGCAAGCGGAATTCCTCCCAGTACGCCCAATACAAGGGAAACAAATAAAATGGATAAAAACGGGTGAATTTTCAGTTTGCTGATCATAAAAATCATCGCCACGATGGCAATTACAAATACGATCAAAAATGGTACTCCTGTCATTTTTCTTTCCTCCTTCTCCCTGTCTTAAAATTTTGTCCGGACGCAAAAAATGTCCTTACAGACAGTATAACATTTTCTCTATTTTCTGTCATTTCTTTTTTTATATTTTTCCGGTTTTCGCTTGTTTCCCATACCGAAATATGGTACAGTTAGAGAAATTCTGATGTTTGCGGAGAGAAGATTATGAGATTTATTTATCCGGCCATTTTCCGTCAGAAACCGGACGGTACTTACATGGGATTTTTCCCGGATTTAGAGGACTGCGTATCGCAAGGCGATACGTTAGAAGAAGCGGTAGACCGGGCAAACGAAGCGGCCCTGAACTGGATCACGGTAGAACTGGAAGATGATTGTCCCCTGCCATCCATCTCGGACGCGGAGGATATGCCGCTGCAGGAGGGCGATATCATCCGCAATATCGCGGTAACGATCCGCTTTACGGATGGCTGGGACGAATAAATCTTACTACGGAAGTTCCCGGATTTTTCTGCGCAGTGGCAGAACCATGGACGGCGAGACAGAAAGTTCATCCACTCCCATCTCCACAAAGATCTGCGTAAGCTCCAGATCCGCGCCCAGTTCTCCGCAGATTCCCACCCATTTCCCATATCTGTGCGCATTTTCCACCGTCATGCGGATCATCTGCAAAACGGCGGGATGATGCGGATTATAAAAGCAGTCCAGCTCTTCATTCTGACGGTCGATCGCCAGCGTATACTGGGTCAGGTCGTTTGTTCCGATGCTGAAAAAATCTACCAGCTGCGCCAGTTTGTCGCTGATCATCACGGCCGCGGGCGTCTCGATCATAATGCCCTGTTCCGGCGTCCGGTAAGGAATCCCTTCCGCATCCAGTTCACGCTGCGCTTCCTTTACGATTTTGTCAATCTGATGCACTTCCGTTTCGGAAATGATCATCGGGTACATCACGGACAGGTTTCCGTAAACCGACGCGCGCAGAAGCGCCCGGAGCTGCGTTTTAAAAATATCCGGCTGTTTCAGGCAGATGCGGATCGCGCGGCAGCCAAGAGCCGGGTTTTCTTCCTGTTTGAGTTTAAAATAATCCACTTTTTTATCCGCTCCGATATCAAGGGTGCGGATGATTACTTTTTTCTCCCCCATGGCCCGCAGCACCTGCGTATACGCCTGCATCTGCTCCTCTTCCGTGGGAAAACCATCCCTTCCAAGGTATAAAAATTCGCTGCGGAATAAACCGATCCCGCCCGCGTCGTTTTCCAGCGCATATCCAACGTCTCCCACGCCGCCGATGTTCGCGTACACATGGATCGTCCTGCCGCTTCGGGTAACGTTCGGCCTGCCTTTGAGTTCTTCCAGCAGGCGCGTCTTTTCCTGTTCCCGCGCAATCTTTTTTTCCGCTTCCCGCATCTGCTCCTGCGTCGGTTCAAAGATCGCCTCGCCCGCTTCGCCGTCTACAATCGCGGTCATACCCGTACGGATCTGCCCTAAATCCACCGGTACGCCGATCAGCGCCGGAATATTCATGGTGCGCGCGAGAATTGCGGTATGGGAGTTGGCGGAGCCATGTACGGTCACAAGCGCCAAAATCTTTTCTTTATCCATCTGCACGGTCTCGCTGGGGCTTAAATCGTCGGCAACGACAACCGACGGCTGCATGGCGCGAAAATCCGCGCCTGCGCCGCCGTTTAAATTCTGAATCATTCGGTTGGTAATGTCTTTGATGTCCGCCGCGCGCGCGCGCATATAGTCGTCTTCCATATCCGCAAACATCCGCGCGAAATGCTCTCCGGTCGCGGCGACCGCAAACTCGGCGTTTACCATCTCCGTACGGATCATCTGCACAATAGCGCCCAGAAAGTCGTCGTCCTCCAGCATCATCTGATGCGCCTCAAAGATAGCGGCGTGGGCCTCTCCTACCTCGGCGGCCGCTTTCTCATATAGATTCTGAAGCTGTTCCCTGGACGCGCCGAGCGCGCGGTTCACGCGCGCAATCTCGGCCTGTGCGTCTTCGATCTTTACGCGCTTTACCTGCTCGTCTGATTTTTTCATAATCATCACAGGACCCATCGCGATCCCGTTGTATACCGATTTCCCATGTAGTTTCAGCATCTGTTCCCTCCATCTTAACCTGCTGCAAAGATTCCTTTTGGGTAGTATGCCGGATTTTAAGAGAACCTATACGAAAAATCAGCCCAGCTTCTGCGCAAAATCCGCCATGATTTCGGATATCTTAATCTGCTGCGGGCAGACTGCTTCGCAGCTGCGGCACGCCAGACACGCGTCCGGATGTTTCTCCGCCGGAATTGCAGAAAGCGCCATCGGCGCGATAAAGCCGCCGCCCGTAAAGCTGTGTTCGTTGTACAGGCTAAGCAGGTTCGGAATATCCAGGCCCTGCGGGCAATGCGACGTACAGTAATGGCACGCCGTACACGGTACCGTGTTGAGCATGCTTTTCGCAATGGCCAGCAGTTCCTCTGTCTCCTGCCCGTTCAGCGGTTTTTCTGTCTCAAATGTATGAATGTTGTCCTGCAGCTGCTCCATATTGGACATACCGGAGAGGATCATCGTCACTTCGGGAATGGACTGCAGGAAGCGAAACGCCCATGCCGGCGTTTCCTCGTCGGGACGCAGGGCTTTTAATTTGGCCTGCGCCTCTTTATCCAGATTGGCAAGGCGTCCGCCGCGCAGCGGTTCCATTACCCAGATCGGCAGATGGTACTCGCGCAGCATATCTACCTTGGCGCGCGCATTCTGGAAAGTCCAGTCCACCCAGTTTAGCTGAATCTGGCAAAACTCCATGTGTTTCCCATAAGCGTCCAGGAAGCGTTTCATCACCTCTATGCTGCCGTGGCCGGACAAGCCGAGATGGCGTATGCGCCCGTTTTCCTTTTGTTTGAGCAGATACTCCAGTATCCCGTATTTGGGATCCAGATACTGTTCGATGTTCATTTCGCAGACATTGTGGAACAGGTAGAAATCAAAATAATCCACGCGGCATTTTTCAAGTTGTTTTTCAAAAATTTCTTCCACTTTATCCATATTGGCAAGATCATAGCCCGGAAATTTTGTCGCCAGGTAAAACTTCTCGCGCGGATAGCGGCTTAAAACCTTTCCGATCACCGTCTCCGAATTGCCGCCGTGGTATCCCCACGCGGTATCATAGTAATTGACGCCATGCTCCATCGCATACGCAACCATTTTTTCCGTTGTCTCTTCATCAATGTTTGCGTCGTCGCCGCCGATCAAAGGCAGGCGCATCGTGCCGAGTCCCAAAGCCGACAGCTTCAAATCCTGAAAATTTTTGTAGATCATATGTAACCCTCCCATCTATCTGATCTTCTTTTAGTCTATACGATTTACTAAAAATAATCAAATCATTCCCGCATCTTTTTTACGCTTTGGGCGCGTGGCGCTTCGCCGTCATTTCCGTAACCGCCAGTTTATATACCAGCGTGTTCGGGACCGCCTGCGTCCCAAACGGAAACTCCTCGCGGTGATAATGCGCCATCAGGCATTTTAAAGCGTCCGTTTTTTCTTCTTCCGCAACAATCTGCAGCACGCCTTTTCCCATCACGCTTTCATAATACATCGTGCAGCGCCCTTTTTGCTCGTCGGTAAAAAGCGCGTGCGCGCAGTCCATCTCGAACGTTACTTCGCCGCCTTTTTGGATCAGCGCCGTCTTTTTGCCTTCCCGCGCGCTGTGAAAATACAGTTCCGTCCGTCCTTCCCGCGCCCGAAGCCCAAAATTAAGCGGCACGATGTAAACGCCCGTGCCGTCCCAAAATCCAAGCCTGCAAACGTCGCAGCGCTCCATGATCTCTTTGATTTCCCCAAAGTCTGTAACCTCCCGGTCCTTTCTGCGCATACGCATCCCTCCCGCCCGCCGCGGCAAGGTTACCCTTCCCTGCCGGCAGTTTCTTTTTTCCCATTATATAACAATCCTTTCGGGAAAGCAAATATGGAACGGCCGTTACATCCGGATCAGTTGCCCATGGTTCATTTCGTATACTTCGTCGCACAACAGGTCGATATCCTCCCGATTGTGGCAGGCAAGCAAAATTATTTTCCCTTTTCTTTTCTCTTCCAGAAAAATCTGACGCATTTCCCTGATTCCGTCCCGGTCCAGCCCATTCATAGGCTCGTCTAAAATTAAAATCGCAGGATCCTCCATGATCGCCTGCGCAATGGCAAGGCGCTGACGCATTCCCAGAGAATATTTCCCCACGCTGCGCCGGACTGCCGGATCCAGCCCAACCTTTCTCATCACCGCCTGTATATGTTTTTTATCTTTGGGATGGTTAATCCGGTAAAGATATTCCAGGTTTTTATATCCTCCCGCCTTATGGATAAAACCGGGTTCTTCAATGATGACGCCCGCATTTTTTAAAATATCCATATCCCTTCCCATTTTCTTTTTATCAACCCATATTTCTCCTTTTTCGCATCGTAAAAATCCGCAGATGCACTTAAGCAGAACCGTTTTGCCGGATCCATTATATCCGATCAGGCCCGTGATTTCTCCCGGCCTGCAGGTAAGCGAAACTCCTTTTAACACTTCCACGTCGCGAAAACTTTTCCAGATATTTTTTACTTCTATCATTTACCGTTCCTCATTTCTCCAGTCAAACTCCACCCGACTGATTCTGTAAACGCACAGCACACACAGCAGCACAATTCCCGTCAGCGTAACCGTAACCATATAGGACAGCGGCGGAAGCCAATAATATCCCATATCGGGCGTATCTATCCTGGCAACTTCCGGCCAGATCGCAGGAACAAACTTGGCGATCTGACTGCGTATCATGGGATGCGCATTGATCACAAAGAAGATCAGCAGAACCTGCGCCACCGCACCGGAAACGGCAAAGACGCGGTTTATAAAAAGGCTGGCTGCAAACAGGAAAAGGCTCAAAAGAAATACCACCAGGCTTGTTATCGCGACTGTTTCGAGCACAAGCTGCAGCGGCTGTTTGTTTATCATGCTTTCATAGTAAAAATAGTAATGGAAATGTATATCCTGCGGTATTCTTCCCATAGCCGCGTTTTTCATCAAAGCGCCCCATCCGGGAACCCACTCAATCCACGGAAAAAGCGTGAGTCCCGCGCACAAAAACGCAATTCCCGTCAGGAAAAAGGAACGGACCAAAAGTCCGGCAATTTTTACCATTGCCCATTTTTTTCTGCCTGCGCGGATCAGGCTGTACATATTTTGGTACTGCATAAACGGAATGTCCGCGTTTACATAAATGACGCCAAGAAAAAAGCACAAAAGAAACGTATACTGCGAGATCAGAAACGGAAACACCCACGGCGCGCACGGATGTTTTACCTGCGCCGCGAATCTTCGCACCGGCTCGTTATAGCTTTGGCAAAGCACCAACATGAAAAGAGCAAACGTCAGCATTCTGCCTGTAAAGTTCATTTGCATTCCCTCTCTTTGGGCGTAACGTAAGATTTTCAATTTTTCTCCCCCCGTGCTTTCGCATTGCCGCCTGCGTCCGCAAACGCAGGTTTATCGCATTATCTTTCTTTTTACCTTTGCGTATATCCCAACCGTCAAAAGCAGCGCCGGAAGCAGGCTCCACAGCGCGGCGTACAAAAGCATCTGCCAGTCCGCCCGGAAATGCTTTAAAAAAGGAGTGAAGCATGTATAACTCATCGCATTGCGCGTCGGAAGTTCCGTGAGGAGCTGATCCAGAAACAGCGGAAAAATAAGAACCAGCATCCTGTTTACAGAAAAAAGCGACAAAAAAGCCGCCGCCAGCGCAAGCGAGCCAAAATACATCCCAATCTGTAAGGCATATAACAGGCAGTAGCCGACATACCTTTTATTTGCGACTAAAATCCCATAATTGCTGCGAAGCGCCAGCCTGTACGCGGAATCCTCCCGCACCGTCCAAGGAAGCCGTCCCGCGCAGACGCCAAGAAAAACTGCCGTCCCCGCCACCATAACCAGAACGGACGAAAGATAAATCAGCAGCGCCTTCGTAATGACATACCGCTTTGGGCTTTCCCTGATCATCGTATAGTAGCAATAGCCGTGTTCAAAATCCTCGCAGAATACGGGAGCAAATGCAAACGCGCAGAAAATTGCCGCAAGATGAATCCCGGATCCTATCAGCGCCGCGATAAAAGAATCTAAAATACCCGGTTTTAATCCGCCCCGCTCCAGGGAAAAGAAAAAAGCTGCCGCAACGCCTAAAACGGAGACATAAAGCTGCCAGCTTCCCGTCAGTCTCCCAATCTCCGCCCCAAAACCTTTGTTCAATTTACAAATACCTCCCCGGCAGTAGACGCATCTACCAGAACCGCTTCCGTCCCGTTCTGCGATTTTGCTTCAACATACCAGCCGGGAAAAATGTCATAACCCTACTCCTGATTATGCCTTACGATCCAGACCAGCACTGCGTCGGTAACCTCATACTGCGCTTCGTCGAAATAGCTGTTTAACTTTTCACTTACCGTATCCGCCACCGAGTCAAAAGAACACAGCGGAATCTGCCCCTCGCCCTTTTCTATCTGATAAAGGAAGTTTGCCGTAAACCGTTCCATTTCCCCTTTTGTCCGAACCGCCTGTACCGCCGCATTCAGGTATTTCATCGGGCCGCCTAGCAGCATCTGTTCATGGTAGACCGGAAGTCCCTCATATATCTGATATCCATACACCATATACGCGTCGTCCGCCTCTGACCAATCCGGCTTATAAGCTTCCTCCACATACTCTCCGTCGTGATTTGTATGCTCCTCCCACTCTTTGGCCGTTTCGTAGGGCAGCGCAAATACAGAAAGCCCTACATTTACCGTATACCCTAATTGCTCCATCAGATCCCTTACTTCCTGTTCGGCTTCCCGCGGCGTTCCCCACGAAATTGTATCCTGCGCAATTTCCGGGCCGCTTTGATCTAACTT
>CANQJX010000017.1 GCA_947624335.1 uncultured Marvinbryantia sp. | reverse complement strand
CCGGTGTGGAGTTTATCGGCGTAAATACGGATAAACAAGCGCTTGATCTGTGCAGGGCGCCGCATACGATCCAGATCGGGGAAAAAGTTACCAAAGGGCTTGGCGCGGGAGCAAAACCGCAGATCGGCCAGCAGGCCGCAGAGGAAAGCGCGGAGGATATCAAACAGGCGATTCAGGGCGCGGACATGGTATTTGTCACCTGCGGTATGGGCGGCGGTACCGGCACGGGCGCGGCTCCGGTGGTTGCCGGTCTTGCAAAAGAGATGGGGATTCTTACCGTCGGCGTAGTTACAAAGCCGTTCCGCTTTGAGGCAAAGACCCGCATGAACAATGCGCTGGCCGGGATCGAAAAGCTGAAAGAGAATGTGGATACCCTGATCGTGATTCCCAACGATAAACTTCTGGAAATTGTGGACAGGCGTACCACCATGCCGGAGGCGCTGAAAAAAGCGGACGAAGTGCTGCAGCAGGCGGTACAGGGCATTACCGATCTGATCAATCTTCCGGCGCTGATCAATCTGGATTTTGCGGATGTGCAGACGGTTATGACAGATAAGGGAATCGCGCATATCGGAATCGGACAGGCCAAGGGCGACGACAAAGCGCTGGAGGCAGTGAAGCAGGCGGTATCCAGTCCGCTGCTTGAGACTACGATCAGCGGCGCGAGCCATGTTATTATCAATATTTCCGGCGACATTTCCCTGATGGACGCCAACGACGCGGCAAGCTACGTTCAGGAAATGGCGGGCGAAAACGCAAATATTATCTTCGGCGCGATGTACGACGATACATATGCGGATGAGGCAAGTATCACGGTAATCGCAACGGGACTTTCGGAGCAGGAGCCGGCCAGGTCTGCCGCGGCGAAACGGCCGGGAGCCGGAAGAAGGATCGTACCGGAGTTCACTTACCCGACGGGCGCCGGCAGAACGGAAATGCCGTCCGGGCTGCGCACACCGACGCCGCTTGCAGGATTGAACACGGGGGCGGCGCAAACGGCTGCAAAAGCAAAAACTTCCGAGGGAAAAGTTCAGGAGAGAGATATTCAGATACCGGATTTCCTGAAAAGAAGATAACGACAATCAAGGCTGCTGCAGCGACTGCATCAGCCTTCTTTGATAAAACGAAAAAGAAATAAGGGGTACATAAAAATGAAAAAGCGGATCAGAACGTATTTGTATTTATTACTGATGCTGGCGGCGGCAGCTCTGCCGTGCGCGGGCGTACAGGCAAAAAATATCGTCATTGTATTGGACCCGGGGCACGGCGGATCCGAGACGGGGGCGACGCGCACATGGAGCGGAGTCACTTACCGGGAAGAACTGCTTAATCTGAAGATTGCCAAATATGCCAAGGCGGAACTGGAAAAATATGCCGGCGTGGACGTCTATCTGACCAGATCGACCGATCATATTGCGCCGATGGACCGCGAGACCAGAATCAACATTGCCAAAAGCAAAAACGCAACGGCGCTGGTAAGCATTCATTTAAACTCGACCAGCAAAAAGAAGCAGAGAAAAGAGAGCGGTTCCTATGCGTATGTGCCGAGCGTAAAAAAATATTCCAATAAAAAGGCTTACGCAAAAGAAGCAAGGGAGCTTGGCACTACGATTCTAAAACAACTGAACAGTTATGCGGGCACGCGCAATAACGGGCTGATGAACGACGACGAGCTGGGTATTATCCTGTATGGAATGCGCGCCAAGATGCCGAGCATGATTATCGAGCATTGCTTTGTAAACAATCCGGATGACTGCAAGCAGTTTCTGTCTTCGAACACGCAGTTAAAGCGGCTGGGCGTGGCGGATGCGACAGGGATTGCCCAATATTACGGGCTGAAAAAGAAAAGCGACGCGAAAACAGGCTGGCAGACGGCGGGCGGCAAGACGTACTATTATCAAAACGGCGTAAAAGTAAAAAAGACCTGGAAAAAGATCGGCGGAAAGTATTACTATTTTAATTCCAAAGGCGTTTTGCAGACCGGCGTGTTTACGGTCGGCAAAAGCATGTATTTAAGCAACGCGTCCGGCGTGCGCCAGAAAGGCCTGGTGACTTATAAGGGACGTAAGTATTATGCCAACAGCAAGGGGAAATTATATACCGGCTGGCGGACCTATAAGGGCAAAAAATATTATTTCAGCCCCAAAAACGGCAAAGCCTGTATCGGCCTGCACAAAATCGGAAAAGATAAGTACTACTTTGACAAAAACGGCGTGATGAAGAAAAAATGGATTACGGTATCGAAGGGACGCAGGCTGTATTTCAGCACCGTCGACGGGAAAATGCTGAAAAACCGCTGGCTGCGCTCCGACGGAAACTGGTATTATCTGGGGAAAGACGGAAAGCCGTACGCCGGGGGAACCAAAGTGATCAACGGCGTATCGTATCGCTTTAACGCAAAAGGAATTTGCAAAAATTATCGCTAGGAGAAGAGGGGAATGAAAAAGCCGACGCTTGTGATTATGGCTGCCGGGATGGGAAGCCGTTACGGCGGATTAAAGCAGATCGATCCGGTTGACGCGCAGGGGCATATCATTATGGATTTTTCCATTTATGACGCGATGCGCGCCGGTTTTGGAAAAGTAGTTTTTATCATTAAAGAGGAAAACGAAGCGGAATTTCGGGCTGTGATCGGCAGCCGTATAGAAGCGCAGACAGAGGTTGCCTATGCGTATCAGCGCCTGACGGATCTGCCTGCCGGGTTTGCCGTTCCGCCGGGAAGGGTAAAACCGTTTGGAACCGGGCAGGCGGTGCTTTGCGCGGCGGACAGGATCGACGGGCCGTTTGCCGTGATCAACGCGGACGATTATTACGGCCCGGATGCGTACCGCGCGATGTATGAATATCTGACGACGCATACGGATGATGAGAAATACCGCTATGCGATGGTGGGGTATATTCTGGAAAATACGCTGACGGAAAATGGGCATGTGGCAAGGGGCATTTGCGTGACAGATGAAAACGGGATGCTGACGGATCTGCAGGAACGCACGCACATCAGCCGCCGCAACGGCGAAACCGCCTATACGGAAGACGAAGGGAAAAGCTGGACGGCGATTCCTGCGGAAAGTATCGTATCGATGAATATGTGGGGATTCGGAACAAGCATGCTGGCGGAGCTGCGGGAAGGCTTTCCGGTATTTCTGCAGGAAAACCTTGCGCGGGATCCGCTCAAATGCGAGTATTTCCTTCCGTTTGCGGTAAACAGCCTGATCCGGCGGGGAAAAGCGACCGTACAGGTTTTGAAAACAAAAGACCGCTGGTACGGCGTCACATACAAAGAGGATAAGCCGGCGATTGTGCGCGCGGTGCAGGAGTGGAAAGCGCAGGGGTTATATCCCCATCTTCGGTGAGACGGAATACGCGGCAAAGAACAGGAGGATTCGCGATGAAAATTTTAGTAACGGGCGGCGCCGGCTATATCGGCAGCCATACTTGCGTGGAATTGCTAAACGAGGGCTACGATGTCGTCGTGGTAGATAACCTTTCCAACTCCAGCAGAAAAGCGCTGGAGCGGGTAGAGCAGATCACGGGGAAAAAACTTGCGTTTTACCAGGTGGATTTGCTGGATCAAGAGGCCCTTCGCGAAGTGTTTGACAAAGAAGCGGTGGATGCGGTGATTCATTTTGCGGGCTTAAAGGCGGTGGGCGAATCGGTGGAGAAGCCCCTGGAATATTATCACAATAATATGACGGGAACATTTCATCTGTGCGACGCGATGCGCAGCCACGGAGTAAAAAATATCATTTTCAGTTCCTCCGCAACCGTATACGGGGATCCCGCGTTTGTCCCCATTACCGAGGACTGCCCGAAGGGAAAAATCACGAATCCCTACGGACAGACAAAAGGGATGCTGGAGCAGGTTTTAACCGACCTGAACGCGGCCGATCCCGAATGGAACGTGGTGCTTCTGCGCTACTTTAACCCGATCGGCGCCCATGAAAGCGGCCTGATCGGCGAAGACCCGAAAGGGATTCCCAATAATCTGGTGCCGTACATTGCGCAGGTGGCGGTGGGAAGGCTGGAAGCGCTGGGGGTATTCGGAAACGATTACGATACGCCGGACGGTACGGGCGTGCGCGATTATATCCATGTGGTCGATCTGGCCAAGGGGCATGTAAAAGCGATCCAAAAGCTGCTCCAGAAGTCGGGCGTCTGCATTTATAACCTGGGAACCGGCAAGGGCTGCAGCGTGCTCGACGTGCTGCACGCCTACGAAAAGGCATGCGCAAAGAAATTGCCGTATGTGATCAAACCGCGCCGCGCCGGAGACATTGCAGCGTGCTACGCGGATCCTTCCAAAGCAAAGAGGGAGCTTGGATGGGTTGCCGAAAAGGGCATCGATGAAATGTGCGCGGACAGTTGGAGATGGCAGAGCCGTAACCCGAACGGCTATGCGGATTGAGGGTAGCGCTAAGACAATGTTTGACATTCAGGAAGAACTAAAAAAACTCCCGGCGCGACCGGGAGTTTATATTATGCATGACGCGAAAGACGCGATCATCTATGTGGGCAAGGCGGTCAGCCTCAGAAACAGGGTGCGCCAGTATTTTCAGAGCAGCCGCAGCAAAGGGCCGAAGATTGAGCAGATGGTTTCCAGAATCAGCCGTTTTGAATATATTGTCACAGATTCGGAACTGGAAGCGCTTGTTTTGGAGTGTAATCTCATCAAGGAACACCGGCCCAAATATAATACGATGCTCAAGGACGATAAGACCTATCCCTTTATCAAGGTGACGGTCGACGAGCCGTTTCCGCGCGTTCTGTTTTCCCGCCGCATGAAGAAAGACAAAGCGCGTTATTTCGGCCCTTATACCAGCGCGGGCGCGGTGAAAGATACCATCGAGCTGATCAATAAACTGTATCGGCTGCGCACCTGCAGCCGCGCGCTGCCCAGAGACGCCGGGAAGGAGCGGCCGTGCCTGAACTATCATATCCATCAGTGCGAGGCGCCCTGTCAGGGGAACGTAAGCGCAGAAGATTACCGCGCGCGCGTGGCGCAGGCGCTGGATTTTCTGAACGGAAATTATAAGCCGGTTCTGGCGATGCTGGAGAAGCGGATGCAGGAAGCGGCGGAGCGCATGGACTTCGAGGCGGCCATCGAGCAGCGGGAACTGCTTGCCAGCGTAAAACAGATCGCGCAAAAACAGAAAATTACTTCGGGGGACGGAGAAGATAAAGATGTGGTCGCCCTTGCGTCCGACGAACGCGACGCGGTTGTGCAGATATTTTTTGTCCGCTCCGGGAAGCTGATCGGCAGAGACCATTTTTATCTGCGCGTGGCCCCGCATGATACGCCTGCGGGGATTCTGGACAGCTTTTTAAAACAGTTTTACGCCGGGACTCCGTTTATTCCGCATGAGATCATGCTGCAGGAAGAGATCGAGGACTGCGAACTGCTCGAGCAATGGCTGAGCGCGCGCCGCGGCGGCAAGGTGTACATCCGCGTGCCGAAGAAAGGGACAAAAGAAAAGCTGGTAGAACTGGCGGCGCAGAACGCCCGGATGGTGCTTACGCAGGATAAGGAAAAGATCAAACGCGAGGAAGGGCGCACAATCGGGGCGATGAAAGAGATCGCGTCTCTTTTGGGCTTAAAAGACGTAGTGCGCGTGGAGGCGTTCGATATTTCCAACATCAGCGGTTTCGAGTCGGTGGGTTCCATGGTCGTCTATGAAAAAGGCAGGCCGAAGACGAGCGATTACCGTAAATTTAAGATCCAATCCGTAAAGGGACCGGACGATTACGCGAGCATGGAGGAAGTGCTTCGCCGGCGTTTTGCGCACGGGATTGCGGAACGCGAAAGCGGCGGGGAGTTTAGCAGCTTCAGCCGCTTCCCGGATCTGATTATGATGGATGGCGGAAAGGGACAGGTAAATGTGGCGCTGCGGGTTTTGGAGCAGCTAAAACTTGCAATCCCGGTCTGCGGAATGGTAAAAGACGACCATCACCGCACGCGCGGGCTTTACTATCAGGACGCGGAGATTCCCATAGACCACCGCTCGGAGGGATTCCGCCTGATCACAAGGATTCAGGATGAAGCGCATCGCTTTGCCATCGAGTATCACCGTTCCCTGCGCGGCAAACAACAGGTACATTCCCTTTTGGATGAGATCGGGGGAATCGGCGAACTGCGCCGCAAAGCGCTGATGCGCCGCTTCAAATCGCTGGAGGCGATCCGCGACGCGTCCGTGGAAGAACTGGCAATGACAGAGTCGATGAACCGCGCGGCGGCGCAGAAGGTGTACGATTTCTTTCATTGAAGTCGCAGGGCGGATGTGCTATAGTTAAGAAAACACGCAGAAAACGATTTACAGGAGGAACAAGTATGGCGAGCAGCGTATCTCTGACCAGAGTGGTGGAGAAAATGAACCTGAAAAATGTTACGCCGGATGTGGATCTGTCGCAGATCCGCATTACCGTGCCGGATATCAACCGCGCGGCGTTGCAGCTTACCGGATACTTTGAACATTTTACCTCGGAACGCGTCCAGATTGTCGGTTATGTGGAATATACCTATCTGGAAGGGCTTCCGCGGGAAAAGAAGCTGCCCATCTACGAGCAGTTTGTATCTTACAAAAGCCCGTGCATCATTTACACCACCCGGACGGTCCCGGACGCGGATCTGCTGCGCATTGCCACACAGTACGGCGTGCCGGTCTTTATTACGGATAAAGAAACGTCCGCTTTTATGGCGGAGATTATCCGCTGGCTGAATGTGGAACTGGCGCCGTGCATTTCCATTCACGGCGTGCTGGTGGACGTTTACGGAGAGGGCGTGCTGATCATGGGCGAGAGCGGCATCGGAAAAAGCGAAGCGGCTCTGGAACTGATCCGCCGCGGACACCGCCTGATCTCGGACGACGTGGTAGAAATCCATAAGGTAAGCGACGCCAGCCTAGTCGGAAGCGCGCCGGATATCACGCGGCATTTTATAGAATTGCGCGGCATCGGCATCATTGACATTAAGACGCTGTATGGCGTGGAGGCGGTGAAGAATACGCAGACGATTGATATTGTCATCAAACTGGAAGAGTGGGACCGGGACAAAGAATACGACCGCCTCGGGCTGGAAGAAGAATATACGGAATTTCTCGGAAACCGGGTGGTATGCCACTCGCTGCCGATCCGTCCCGGCAGAAATCTTGCGGTTATTGTGGAAGCGGCGGCGGTGAATCACCGGCAGAAAAAAATGGGATATAATGCGGCGCAGGAGCTGTACAACCGCGTGCAGCAAAATCTGACGAAAAAACGAGAACCATAGAACGGAGGAAAGGGACAGATGAAAAGATATTGTTTTGGAATCGATATCGGGGGAACGACGATCAAATGCGGCCTGTTTGACGTAAAAGGAACGGTGCTGGAAAAATGGGAAATTCCGACCAGGACGGAAAACAACGGAAGCTATATTCTTCCGGACGTAGCGGATACGATTTCCGACAAGATCCGCGAACGGGATCTCGACCGGGAGGAAATCGCGGGCGTCGGGCTTGGCATTCCGGGACCGGTCAACGAGGAAGGCGAAGTTCCGGCGGCGGTCAATCTTCACTGGGGATATGTACATATTGTCAGCCAGATGGAACGCCTGACCGGGCTGGATGTAAAGGCGGGAAACGACGCTAACGTGGCGGCTCTGGGAGAAATGTGGAAAGGCGGCGGAGCCGGATATCACAATGTGGTGCTGATTACTCTGGGAACCGGCGTAGGCGGCGGCATAATCGTAGACGGACAGATTTTAACCGGCACGCATGGCGCCGGCGGCGAGATCGGCCACATTCACATTACCGATTCGGTGGAGGAAAACTGCAACTGCGGAAACCGCGGCTGTCTGGAGCAGGTGGCGTCCGCCACCGGGATCAGCTATCTGGCAAAACGCAGGCTGGCAAAAGACGACGCGCCCTCCATCCTGCGCAGCCGGGAAATCACCGCGAAAGAAGTGTTTGACGCTGTGAAGGAGAACGACGCGGTCGCTCTTGAGATTGCGGATGAATTCGGGAAATATCTGGGGCTGGCGCTCGCCAATGTAGCCGGCGTGTGCGATCCCGAAATTTTTGTTATCGGCGGCGGCGTATCCAAGGCGGGGCCGATCCTGCTGGACTTTATCAAAAAGTACTACAGGGAATACGCGTTTCTTCCCTGCAAGGAAACACAGTTTGCCCTTGCGGAACTGGGAAATGACGCGGGCATCTATGGAGCGGCCAGGCTTGTTATTTAGCGCAGGTCAGTATATAATCACGATCCCATCGTCGGCGCTGCCGGGGGTGGGATTTTGATTTGTCCCCGTTTGATTTGGCTGTGTCTGTTCGGGAGTGGAAGGATTCGCGCCGGGATTTGCGTCGGGATTTGCCTGCGTGCCGCCGCTGTCCGGAAGCGCGCCCGGCGCTGCGGGGTTCGCCTGCGTTTCGCCCGGCTTTGTGCTGCCGTCGGATTCTGTCTGGATCTGTACCGCGTTCGCGTGTCCCGGACACACCTGCGCGGGCATGGCGTAGAGGGAGTCGTCGGTTGTTCCGGTACTGCCTTCCGGACGGCGCACACAAACGCGGGTGACCGCCTGACAGGTCGCAGACGCGCGCAGGCCGGTAACGGTGCAGATCGCTACGGCAACGTGCGCGTCGCAGGTTGTCGTAGGCACGGTATTTGCCGTAAAGTATTCCGTGTATGCCTGGCTGCCGCGCGGGTCGCCGGTGCATAGCCCTTCCACCGCAAGTTTTCCCGATTTTTTGCAGACTACGGCGGAGACAATATTGGAGGGCTGCGCAAACGGGACCGCGGGCAGATCTGCGTGAACCCGGTTCATAACCGAGTTCCACAGCACCCGTGCGTAGCGGCTGAAACTGGGGTCGTAGTCGGGCAGGGCGGTGTTGTCGTCGTATCCGCCCCAGATACCGCAGGTGTAATAGGGGGTATATCCCTCAAACCAGATGTCTTTTGATTCGTCGGTCGTACCGGTTTTCCCGGCAGCCGGCATCGCGCCCAGATCGATGGTACCGCTGGCGGTGCCCTCAGGGTTCTTGATCACGTCCTCCATCGCTTTGGTCAGAAGATAAGCGGTGGTATCTTTTACTACTTCTGTCTGCGCCGGCTGCGTATTGTCCAATATCACATTGCCCTGGCTGTCCTCTACGCGGGTGTAAAACTTAGGCTCGATATATTTGCCGCCGTTTGCCAGCGCGGCGTAAGCCGCGGTCAGTTCCAGATTCACGACTCCGTCCGTGATGCCGCCCAGCGCCAGCGGCTGATAAGCGTCGGTTATTCGATTGCCGTCGGCGTCCAGATCGTTGTTATACAGGGTGGAAATGCCAAAACGCTCCAGATAATCCAGACCGATCTGGGGCGAGATTTCCGTCAGGCATTTGACCGCCACGATATTGATGGATTTTACCAGGGCAAAATGAATGGTCTCAAGGCCGCTGTAGCCATAATCGCTGTCCCAGTTGCGCAGTTCCGTACCGGAATTGTACGCATAGGGCGCGTTGTCATAAACGGTTGCCAGCGTTTTGCCGCTGTGGTCGATTGCCGGAGCGTAGACGGCGATCGGTTTAAAGGTGGAACCGGGCTGCCTTCTGGTGGAGGTCGCGCGGTTTAAGGTAAGGCTTGCTTCCTTTTTGCCCCTGCCGCCTACGATGGCTTTTACATAGCCGGTTGACTGCTCGATCAGGACAAGCGACGCCTGCGGCTGCGGAACAAGGGAGATGCGTTCGCCCAGCACGGTATCGCCTTTGGCGGTCATTGCGTCGGCAAACTGTCCGGCATAGGAGCGCGCCGTTTCTTCATCGTAAAACATCATATGAAACGAGGGATCCTGCGCTTCGAAATAATCCTGCACGTCGGAACTGCCGTAATGGACGGTCGTTCCGTCGGCCTTCTGCAGACTGAGCGCATAATCCAGGCCGATCAGCGTGTCGGCGGGGAAGTTATCGGGATTTGCAAATTCTTCGTCGCAGATCTGCTGGATCGTCTCGTCCTGGTAAATGCGCAGACCGCCCGAATAGAGCGCTTTGCTGGCCTGCGTGCTGGTGTAGCCCGCGTTTTGAACCAGATCTTCCAGAATCTGGTCGATCATGGCGTCGGTATAATAAGAGTAGACGGAGGCCGCGCCGGTCTGCAGATCCGTCTCCTGAATGCGGGAGTATACGTCGTCTGCAAGCGCGGCGTCATATTCCGCCTGTGAAATATAGTGCTGTTCAAGCATGTTGGAAAGCACTGCCTGCCGGCGCGCCGCGTTTTCCTCCGGATAGAGGATCGGATTATAGCCGCTGGGATTCTGGGTAATGCCGGCGATCGCCGCGGATTCGGAGAGCGTCAGTTCCGATACGTCCTTATTAAAATAGCGCTGCGCCGCCGCCTGCACCCCGTAAGTGCCCGCTCCCAGATTGATCGTATTAAGGTAATCTTCCAGAATTTTTTCTTTGGCGGCGCCTTTGCTCCCGTAATTTTTTTCCAGATTTTTTTCCAGACGCAAAGCAAGGTACTGCTCCTGGAACTTGCGCTTAAAGCTCTCCGCCAGAGAGGACTCGTTGACCCAGTCGGGGAAAACGCTGTTTTTCAGAAGCTGCTGGGTAATGGTGCTGGCGCCTTCCGAAAAACTGCCGCCCGCGATTCCTTTTACAAACGCGCGGATAATCCCGCGCACATCGATGCCGTTGTGTTCGTAAAAACGCTCGTCTTCAATGGCGACAATCGCGTTTTGAAGGTCTGTGGGCACTTTGTCCAGCGTGACCGGCGTGCGGTTGGAAGTCGGCGCGGTCAGCTTTTGAACCGGCTTTCCCTCGGCGTTGTATACATAAGTTGCCGCTTCCGCGGGAGCGGTACTCAGGTCGCTGATATCGGGCGCGCTTGCAATCAGCCCGCGCACAATTCCGTAGCCGCCGCAGACGCCTGCGATGATTACGGAAAATATCAGAATCAGAAGTATGCGCACAAGCGTCAGGCCGGCTTTTTGTTCTATTTTCCCGGCGGTCATATTCTGCTGCTTCTTTTGGATATCACGTCGTCCGTATTTCATAGATCCCTTTCCCCAAAGCTCTGCCAGAAGTTTTGTATCTTAACAAATTGTGTCCAGTTTTCGTAAGTTCATACCTTTGGAGTTATTATACCAAATATCGGCAAAGATGCAAAGGCGGGAAAAAAGAATTGACTTTATATGACCGATTTTATAGAATAATAACAGTATTTATCACGAATGGCAGGGAAATATTGTTGAAAAACCGCATCTATGTTTACGATAATTTAAAGTGTCTGTTGATTTTTCTGGTTGTTACCGGGCATTTTATCCAGAAGGACAGAATGGATACCCATTTTTTACACAGCCTGAGCATTTTTATTTACGCGTTTCATATGCCGGCGTTTGCGTTTGTCAGCGGCCTGTTTTCAAAACACGCGACGTCGGATTCCAAAACGCTCAGAGAACGGATCCTGTATTTTATCATTCTGAGTCTGCTGTGCGATCTTTTGGCCCAACTGATCGGCATGTGCTGGTCCAAAAAGGGGATCGTTAAAATCTTTGGCAGATCCAATGTATCGTGGTACTTATTCAGCATGGCTCTCTGGTACGGCGCGACGTTCCTGCTGCGGGAGGTAAACGGCGGGTTTTTGTTTTTGGTTCTGCTCATGCTGGGATGCTTTGCCGGATATGATAAGCGGATCAATGACTTTTTCCATCTTTCCAGGACGATTGTTTTTTATCCGTTCTTTTATCTGGGCTGGCGGATGGATCCGCAGGAATGGGCAAGACAGGCGAAAAAACCGCTCTGCCGCGCTGTCGCTTTGATCAGCGTGCTGTTCTTCGCCTGGCTGTGCTTTGCCAGAACCGGCGCGATGGAAGCGGTCTGGCCGCTTTTTTCCGGTCGGCGCGCCTATCATAAGCTTTTCTTCCCGCTTTACGGAGGAATCTACCGTCTGGGATATTATGCGGCGATTACGTTTCTCATTTTTTGCCTGACGGCGCTGACCCCGCAGGGCAGGCTGCCCGTTTCCTGGATCGGGGAACGCACGCTGCAGATTTACTTTTTCCACGATTTATTATTTATATATTTTCTGCGGAACATTCACTTTATGGACCGGCTGCGGGCTGCGGTCGGCGCGGGAAAGCTGTGGCAGATACTTTGCATTTGCGCCAGCGCTCTCATCTTGCTCATATGTTCCCTGAAACCGTTTGCCTATCCTTTAAAAATGATTCAGCGGCTATGTAAAAGCCGTGGCAACAAGGAGAAGGACGGGGCGGCTGCCGGATAGGTTCTATTTGACAGCCGCTTTTTTTGCGGGTATCATAGAAAAAAAGTGTGGGAGAAACGGAAGAGTTATGGCGCAGAAGGTGATTTATCGAGGCGGAGAAGGAGAGATCGTGGAGAAAAAGTCCCGTTTTATCGCGGCCGTGCAGGCGGTGCATTCAGAGGAGGAGGCGCTGGCCTTTATCGGCGAACGGAAGAAAAAGTACTGGAACGCCACGCATAATTGCTCCGCGTTTGTGATCGGGGAACATCGGGAGATCCAGCGCTGCAGCGACGACGGAGAGCCGCAGGGGACGGCGGGAAGGCCCATGCTGGACGTGCTTCTGGGAGAGGAACTCTGCGATGCGGTTGTTGTGGTAACACGCTATTTTGGCGGCACCCTGCTTGGAACGGGCGGACTGGTGCGCGCCTACTCCAAAGCGGTGCAGGAAGGGCTTGCAAAGTGTACGGTTCTGGAAAAACAGACGGGAAGCAGGCTGACGATTGAGACAGACTACAATGGGATCGGGAAACTGCAGTATCTTCTGGGACAGCGCGGGATTCCCATTGCGGACGCGCAGTACGGCGGCGCGGTAAAGACCACGGTGCTTGTGGAAGAACAGGAAGTAGCGGGGCTTTTGGAGGCCGTCAGGGAAGCGACCAACGGGAAAGCGGTATGGGAAGAGCAAAAAAATATAAAATTCGCCTTCGCCGGTAAGGAAGCGGTGCTGCTGTGAGGTTTTCCTTGTCTTTTGGCAGACATAAGAATATAATATACAGGAAAGAAAAACGGCGGAACCGGATAACGCTTTGCCGCCGGTAAGGGGAGCAGGGGTAATGACAGAAAAAAAAGAAAGACCGATCGGGATTTTTGATTCCGGCGTGGGCGGCCTGACGGTTGCCCGCGAGGTAATGCGAAACATACCCGGAGAACGGATTGTATATTTTGGAGATACGGCGCGCGTGCCGTATGGGAACAAGTCGAAAGAGACCATTTTGCGGTATTCCAGACAGATCGTCCGTTTTTTGCAGACGCAGGAGGTTAAGGCGATTGTGGTGGCGTGCAATACGGCAAGCGCGTTTGCGCTGGAAGAGATCCGGCACGAACTGGATGTGCCGATCATCGGCGTGGTAAAACCGGGCGCAAAGACCGCCTGTGAGACGACGAAGAATAACCGCATCGGCGTGATCGGAACCAAGGGTACAATCGCCAGCGGCTTATATACGGAATTTATCCGCAAAATCAAACCGGACGCGCAGGTCATCGGAGTGGCTTGTCCCCTGTTTGTACCGCTGGTGGAAGAAAGCATGCTTAAAGACCCGGTTACGATGGAAATGGCGCGGCGTTATCTGTCCGCCCTGAAGGACCGGCGGATCGACACGCTGATTCTCGGCTGTACGCATTACCCGCTGCTGCGCGCTGTGATCGGGGAAATCATGGGCGCGGACGTAACGCTGGTAAATCCCGCATACGAAACGGCGCGCGGCCTGAAAAAACTGCTGGAGGAAGAAGAACTGCGCAGCGCACGGCCGGCAAAGGAAGGAGAGACGGGCCATCGTTTCTTTGTAAGCGACGCGGCGGAAAGCTTCCGGGATTTTGCCAACTCGATCCTGCCGATTGATATTGAAAAAGCGCAGAAGATCAACATAGAGGAGTATTAGCATTACAAAGAGGAAAGGGCAATGACAGAAGAAGTATTGGTAAGCATACGCGGCCTGCAGCTGCTTGCGCAGGATGAACAGGATGAAGTGGAGGTCGTTACAGGCGGGAGTTATCTTTACCGGGACGGCAGGCACTATATCCGCTATGAAGAAGTGGTAGAGGGAATGGACGGTACGATCTGCAATCTGATCCGGCTGGATGAACACAGGATGGAAGTGACAAAGAGCGGGCTTACAAACGTGCATATGGTTTTTGAAAAGGATAAGAAGAATGTCACCTATTATGAGACGCCTTTTGGAAATCTGCGCGTAGGCATTGCGGCGACGAACATTGACGTAAAAGACACCGGAAAACGGATCGACGTGACGGTTCATTATGCGCTGGACATTAATTATGAGCATTTGGCGGACTGCACAATCAATATGCAGGTCCGCTCCAAAGAAGAAGCGCTGATGCTGAGTTAAAAGCGGCATCGGCGCCGAAAAAAACGGGCAGCCGCCGGCTGCCCGTTTCACATGTTCGCTTCTTATGTGGTCTTAAGACGATTCTTCCGCCTTTTTCGGCAGCTCAATCCGGATATGCACGTCCTCAAGCTGTTTCGGTTCCACTTCGGCGGGCGCGCCCATCATTACATCCTGCGCGTTTTTGTTCATCGGGAAAGGAATGATCTCGCGGATGCTGTCCTCCCCGGCGATCAGCATAACCATGCGGTCTACGCCCGGAGCAATGCCGGCATGGGGCGGCGCTCCGTAGCAGAACGCGTTATACATGGCGGGGAATTTTGCCTTCACATCTTCTTCGCCCAGCCCAACCAGACGAAACGCTTTTACCATAATTTCCGGATCGTGGTTGCGCACCGCGCCGGAGGAAAGCTCCACGCCGTTGCAGACCAGATCGTACTGGTAGGCGAGGATAGAAAGCGGCTCCTGTTCTTCGAGGGCTTTCATGCCGCCCTGCGGCATGGAAAACGGATTATGGCAGAACTCCAGCTCGCCGGATTCTTCCCCGATTTCATACATCGGGAAATCTACGATCCAGCAAAATTCATAGCAATCGCGTTTCATGTGCGAAGGACAGAGATTGCCCAGCAGTTTCCGCAGCACGCCGGCGGTTTTTTGCGCCGCCGCTTTTTTGCCCGCGCAAAGACCGACAAAGTCGCCCGCTTTTAATCCCAGCGCTTCTATTACCTGCGCTTTCTGCGCCTGGAGGAACTTTGAGATTCCACCCACAAATTCCCCGTTTGGATCGAGACGGAACCAGAAAGCTTTGTTGCCGCTTTGCACTTCCGTATCCGCGCACAGTTGATCGATCGCTTTTCGCGTACCCTCAAAACCGGATACTACAACAGCCTTTACAATCTGGCCTTCAAACGGTCCGAACCCGCAGCCCGCCATGCAGTCTGTGGCGTCCTGTACAAGCAGGTCGATGCGCAGGTCCGGCTTGTCCGTGCCGTAGCGTTCCATAGCGTCCGCATAAGAAATGCGCGTAAACGGAGCGGCGGAAGCGGTGTGGTATACCCCGTATTTTGCAAAAATCGGGGGAAGAACGTCTTCCAGTATGGCA
>CANQJX010000016.1 GCA_947624335.1 uncultured Marvinbryantia sp. | reverse complement strand
CGGGAGGGGACGGTAAGCCACAGCCTGATTATTTCGCCGCCGGGCTGCGGAAAAACGACGCTTTTGCGCGACCTGATCCGCCAGATCTCCAACGGGACCCGCGATTGTCCGGGCCGTACGGTGGGCGTGGTGGACGAACGCTCCGAGCTGGGCGGGGCGTATCTGGGAGTGCCGCAGAATGATCTTGGCCTGCGCACGGATATTTTGGACTGCTGCCCCAAAGCGGAGGGAATGATGATGCTGGTGCGCGCCATGTCGCCGGATGTGATCGCGGTGGACGAAATCGGGGATTACAGGGATATCCGCGCCATCGAATCCGTCATTCACTGCGGCTGCAAACTGCTGGCGACGGTTCACGGCACGTCAGTTGAGGATGTAAAGAGAAAGCCGCTGCTGCAAAAACTGGTGCAGGAGCGTATTTTTGAGCGTTATGTGATTCTGCAGAATCTGGGGGAAGTAAAAGAAATTTTTGACGAGCGCGGCACGACGCTTTATCGAAAGGAAAGGCAATGTTAAAGACGGCGGGAATGGCAATGGTCGTATTGGCCTGTACGGCGCGGGGGCTGGAAATGTGCCGGGAATTGTCCGAGCGGGCGCATGCCCTGCGGGAACTGGAGCAGCTGATCGAAATGCTGAAAAGAGAGATCGAGTACGCGGCCACTCCGATGTGGGAGGCGTTCCGGGAACTGGCGGCAAGGAGCGGAAAAAGATTTTGCGGTTTTTTAAGGGATATGGCGCAGACGATGGAGCAGCGGGAGAGCGGGAGCATGGGAGACGTCTTTGCCAAATGCGCAAAGAATCTTTACGGGAAGAGCGGACTGTCCAAAGCGGATGTGGAACGCCTGACGCGCATGGGCAGCCGGCTGGGATATCTGGACCGGACCATGCAGGTGCGCAATCTGGCGCTTTATCAGGAGGAACTCGCGCGCGACCGCGCGCGGGCGGAGGAAGACTATCGGCAGAAAGCGAAAATATACCGTTCGCTCGGATTTCTCGGCGGCCTGTTTCTGGCTCTGCTTTTTCTGTGAGCGCGGTACGGTTTAAAGGAGAGACAAATGAGCGTTAATATCATCTTTCGGATAGCGGCGGTGGGAATCCTCGTCTCTGTTATCAGCCAGATACTCAAACACGGGGGACGGGAAGATCAGGCGTCGCTCGCTTCGCTTGCCGGCATTGTGCTGGTGCTTTTCTGGCTGCTGCCATATATCTATGAGCTGTTTGATACCGTCAAAAACCTGTTCGCGCTGTAAGGCGCGCGAAAGGAACGGGCAGAGAATAAGAAAAGGAGGGCGTTCTATGGATATGATCAAAATTGCGGCGCTTGGCATCGCGGGTATTCTGACTTCCCTCTTAGTAAAAGAGTGGAAGCCGCAGTTTTCTGTGCTGATCAGCATTGCCACCTGCATTATGATCTTTTTCTGCGCGATTACCAGGATCCAGTCGATGGCGGGCCTTTTATCGGAACTGAACCAGGCCGTCGTGCTGAAGGAATCTTATCTGCAGATCCTGCTGAAAATTGTGGGAATTTCCTATATCGCGGATTTTGCCTCCAATATCTGCAAAGAAGCGGGGTACGCCGCCGTCGCGGGGCAGATTGAGCTGTCGGGGAAAATTTCTGTGCTCGCGGTCAGCACGCCGATTGTCCTTGCCCTGTTAAATACCATTTCCGAATATCTTCGCTGAGAGCGCAAGAGAGGAACGCAAAATGAAACGGGTATGGATCTTATGGCTGGTACTTTTCTGGTGGACGGGCTGTACGGCGGGCGCGCAGGAAATACAGGACGAAGATTTTGCGCAGAGCTATCTGGAGGAACTGGATCTGAAAGAGATCCAGGAGAGCATCAAGCAGATGTTTCCCGAACTGGAATTTGATTTCCGCCAAAGCGTCGCGCGGCTGATGAACGGGGAAATACCGCTGTCCGCGCAGACGATAAAAGAAATTTTGCGCTCGGCGGCCTTTGCGGAAGTGGATAAACAAAAGGCGCTGGTCCTGCAAATACTGATTCTTGCGGTGGCGGCCGCCGTCTTTTCTAATTTTGTGCGCGTATTTGAGAAAAACCAGATTTCCGACATTGCCTTTTACATGATTTATCTGCTGCTGTTTGCCATTTTGATGCGGGCTTTCGGGGAACTGAACCGGATGACCCAGACCAACCTGCAGCAAACCCTGCATTTTATGCGGCTGCTTCTGCCGGTTTATCTGGTCGCGGCGTCCCTCGCCGCCGGTTCGGTGACGGCGGTGGGATTTTATGAACTGACGCTTGTTTTTATCACGGGGGCGCAATTTATCCTTACCTATATTATCCTGCCGGGGATTCGCCTGTATGTGCTTTTTTTGCTGGTCAATCATTTGGGAAAGGAAGACTATTTCTCCAAACTGGCGGAACTGATCAAACTGGTGCTGTCCTGGCTTTTGAAGACGCTGTTTGCCGTCGTGGTCGGCGTGCAGACGGTACAGGCGCTGCTTCTGCCGGCAATCGATTCCCTGAAAAATTCCGTCTGGTCCAGGGCGGCGGGCGCGCTGCCCGTGCTGGGAAACACGTTAAATGCGGTGACCGAAACCGTGCTGGGTACGGCGGTGCTTTTAAAAAATGCGGTGGGGGCGGCGGGCCTGATCGTGATTGTCCTGATCTGCGCGCTGCCGGTGGCGCGGCTGACCATCTGCACGTTCCTGTATAAAGCGGTAGGGGCGGCGGTACAGCCGGTATCGGACAAACGGATCACAGAGTGCATCAGCGGCGTGGGCGAGGGCGCGGCGCTTCTTTTAAAGACGGTAGCGGTTACGGGCGTAATGTTTTTGCTTACGCTGGCGATGGTGACGGCTTCGATCAGGGGGATATAAATGGATACGCTGTATATGTGGGTGCGGAACCTGATTTGCTGCCTGTGCATGGTGGAGCTTTTATGCCATCTGGTGCGGAGCGGGGAATACCGCAGATATCTGCGCTTCTTCGGAGGGCTGGTGATCCTCCTTCTGATGCTTGGCCCTGTGGCGGATTTCTTTTCCATCGGGACTTCGTTTGAGGAGGCGCTGCAATTGGCGTTTGCAAAGGAGGAGGCGTATGAACTGCAGATGTCGCAGGAAGCGCTTGCCGGCCTGCAGAGCCGCAAAATTTCCGAAGCGTTCCGCGCGGAACTGGAACGCCAGATGAAGGCGATCGCACAGGCGCACGGCCAGCAAAGCAGCTCTGTGGAGATAACGCTTGCGGAGGAAGACGGCGGCGCGGTAAAAATTACGGAGGTGAGCGTTTGGCTGGTGAAGCAGAACCGGGGGCTGAACGTATTCGAGGAGGACGAAAACAGCCGCGCGCGGCAGCAGGAAGCGGCGCGGGAAATCCGCGGCGAAATTGCGGCGCTGTACGGGGTGGAAGAAAACGCCGTTCATGTGTCGGTAAAGGAGTAAGCGATGGGGAAAACGGAAGGTTTGCTGGAAAAAGTGAAGAATATCCGCCGCGACCAGTGGATAGTATTGCTGCTTGCGGGCATACTGCTAATAATGCTTTCGCTTCCGGCGGGAAAGACGGGGAAGACGGACGCGGATCTGCAGGAGCAGGCGCAGGCGGAGCGCGAAAGCGGCAAAACCGATACCGCCGACATGGAAAAGCGTCTGGAGGAAATCCTTGGTCAGATGGCGGGCGCGGGCGATGTGCGCGTAATGATCACGGTAAAGGATAACGGCCAGAGAATTGTGGAAAAGGACGAGCCGTCCGTCAGCCGCAGCACGCAGGAGCAAAGCGGCAGCGGCACGGCAAACAGCACCGTAGAACAGGAAAATCAGGAGACGACCGTATATGAGAAGGACGGCAGCGGGAAGGAAACGCCCTATGTAGCGCGGGAACTGGCCCCGCAGATCGAGGGCGTTCTGGTGCTTGCCGAAGGCGCGGGCGACGCGAACGTGAAAAAAGAGATAACCGAGGCCGTAATGGCATTATTTGGTTTGGATGCGCATAAAATCAAAGTAATGAAGATGAATGAAAGGAGAGGATAAAGTGAAACGTATCATGAAAAAGAACCAGATCATCATAACGGCGCTCGCTATTATGATTGCAGTGGCAGGTTATTTAAACTATTCCGGGAGCAAGCTGCAGGAAGCGGTCGTGCAGAGTTCCGCACAGGAAGAGCAGATACTGATGGAAAACGGCGCTACCGATCTTACCTCGGCGGAGGAAGTGACGGACACGCCGGGCGAGGCGGTGCTGACCAGTTCTCCCGGCTCTGCGGTTGCCGCGGAGGCGAAGCTGACAAGGGAACAGCTGCGCGCACAGAATAAAGAGACGTTAATGGAAGTGATCAACAGCGAAAATGTTACGGACGAACAAAAGCAGAACGCGGTTGACGGCATTGCGTCCCTGACCGATGTGGCGGAGCGGGAAGCGGCGGCGGAACTCCTTCTGGATGCAAAAGGATTTGAGGGAAGCGTGGTAAGCATTACGGAGGGGAGCGCAGACGTAGTAATCAATATGGCGCAGATATCGGACGCGCAGAGGGCGCAGATCGAGGATATTGTAAAACGCAAGACCGAGATCGCAGGCGAGAACATAGTCATTACTCCGGTCAGCGGAGAATAGGAAAGAAGGGGGACATCGGTTGACAGTCCCCCTCTCTTTTGCTAAGATAATAAAAGTGTGATTTTGGAAGGAGAATGGCTTTGAGCGATATTACAAATGAGATTAGGAAGCGGCGCACGTTTGCGATTATTTCCCATCCGGACGCGGGTAAGACAACCCTTACGGAGAAATTTCTCCTCTACGGCGGCGCGATCAATCTTGCCGGATCCGTAAAGGGAAAAGCGACCGCGCGCCATGCGGTTTCAGACTGGATGGAGATAGAGAAAGAGAGAGGAATTTCCGTAACTTCTTCTGTGCTGCAGTTTAATTACGGCGGATTCTGCATTAATATTCTGGACACGCCGGGACATCAGGACTTTTCGGAGGATACCTACCGCACGCTGATGGCGGCGGATTCCGCCGTGATGGTAATTGACGCGTCGAAGGGCGTGGAGGCGCAGACGCGCAAACTTTTTAAGGTCTGCGTCATGCGCCATATCCCCATTTTCACGTTCATTAATAAAATGGACCGCGACGCGAACGACACGTTTGATCTTCTGGACGATATCGAAAAGGAACTGGGAATCGCCACCTGCCCGATCAACTGGCCGATTGGATCCGGCAGGAATTTTAAGGGGGTTTATGAGCGCGGGAGCAGGAAAGTGACGACTTTTTTCGATACGCAAAAAGGGACAAAGGAGGGGGAATCCCGCCAGATTCCCATTGATTCGGACGAGCTGACCGCATTTGTGGGCGAACAGAACAAAGAAAAGCTGCTGGAGGAAATCGAACTTCTGGACGGCGCAAGCGCCGAGTTTGATCAGGAACTGGTCAGCCAGGGAAAGCTTTCCCCGGTATTTTTCGGATCGGCGTTAACGAATTTCGGCGTGGAAATCTTTTTGAAACATTTTCTGGAAATGACTACCCCGCCGCTTCCGCGCAGGGCGGACATCGGAGAGATCGACCCGGTAAAGGAAGATTTTTCCGCGTTTGTTTTTAAAATCCAGGCCAATATGAATAAGGCGCACCGGGATCGTGTCGCCTTTATGCGGATTTGCTCCGGGAAATTTGAAGCCGGCATGGAAGTGTACCATGTGCAGGGAGACAAAAAACAGCGTCTTTCGCAGCCGCAGCAGATGATGGCGCAGGAGCGGCACATTGTGGACGAGGCGTATGCGGGCGATATTATCGGCGTGTTTGATCCGGGCATCTATTCCATCGGCGATACCATCTGTATGCCGGGCAAAAAGTTCGCCTATGAGGGAATCCCCACATTTGCCCCGGAGCATTTTGCGCGTGTGCGGCAGATAGATACCATGAAGCGGAAACAGTTTGTAAAAGGGATCACCCAGATTGCGCAGGAAGGCGCCATCCAGATTTTCCGGGAGTGGGGCGCCGGGATGGAGGAAATCATTGTCGGCGTGGTAGGGGTTCTGCAGTTTGAGGTACTCAAATACCGTCTGGAGAACGAATACAATGTGGAGATCCGCATGGAGAACCTGCCCTACGAATATATCCGCTGGATTGAAAATGAAACCATCGACATAGACCGGCTTTCCGGCACCTCGGATATGAAAAAAATACAGGATCTGAAAGGAAATCCGCTTTTGCTCTGGGTAAATGCGTGGAGCATCCGCATGACGGAGGAGCGGAACCCGGATTTAAAGCTGGCGGAGTTTGGAAGATAGGAAAATTTGTTTACAAGAGAATATTATTTTGCTATAATATTCGGAAAGGACAGAGTTTTTTGCAGGTAAGGAGGTCAACCGCTATGGGAAAGGAAGAGCGTCAGAATAATAATTATACATTGCTGGATAACGAAGGAGTGGGACAGGTCCAGATCTCCAACGAAGTCATCACGATCATTGCGGGGCTGGCGGCGACGGAGACAAAGGGCGTGGCGAGCATGGCAGGCAATATCACCAACGAACTCGTGAGCAAGATCGGAGTAAAAAATCTTTCAAAGGGCGTAAAGGCGACGATTGAAAACGGAACCGTAAACGTAGAACTGGCGTTAAATCTGGATTATGGCTTCAGCGTACCGAAAACCAGCCAGAAGGTTCAGGAAAAGGTAAAGGCTGCGATTGAAAATATGACGGGGCTGACGGTGGAGAATGTAAATATCAAGATTGCCAATGTGACGATGGAAAGCGGTAAATAGTTTTCAGAGCGGGACCGTTGCGAAATATGCAGCAGTCCCTTTTTTGTATGGCGGCGGAGAAATTTCCGGAGATGGATAGGAGAGCGTATATGAGCAGGAGAGAAATCAGGGAACATATTTTTAAATTGCTGTTTTTACTGGAATTTTACCGGAAAGACGAACTGAACGAACAGGCGCAGCTGTACATGGACGAAGTGGAATCCGCGGGCAGGACGCCGCAGGAGGAACAGTATATTCTGGAAAAATTTCACCATATTGAAGAATCGCTGGGCGACATCGACGCCCGGATTTCCGAAAACTCCAGCGGATGGAAGATCAGCCGGATGAACAAAGTCGATCTGGCGATCCTGCGCCTGGCGGCGTACGAGGCGCTGCAGGACGAGGAGATCCCGGTGGGAGTGGCGCTCAACGAAGCGGTGGAGTTAGCGAAAAAATTCGGCGGAGAGGATTCGCCGTCGTTTGTAAACGGGGTACTGGCCAAACTGGTCAGACAGGAGCCGGTATGAAAAATGTCTATTCGGTAGGGCAGGTAAACCGCTATATCAAAGATATGTTCGCGCAGGATTTTATGCTGAAGCGGATATATGTAAAAGGAGAAGTATCCAACTGCAAATACCATACGTCCGGTCATATTTATTTTTCCCTCAAGGATGAAACGGGCAGCATCGCCTGCGTAATGTTTGCCTCCAGCCGGGGCGGCCTTACGTTTCCGATGCGCGACGGGCAGCAGGTGGTCGCCCTTGGGAGCGTCGGCGTTTACGAGCGCGACGGGAAATATCAGCTATATGCCAGCGAGATTATCGCAGACGGCGCCGGGCTTTTGTATGAGAGATTTGAGGCGCTGAAAAAAGAGCTGGAAGAAATGGGGATGTTCGCCCCGGAATACAAGCGGCCGATCCCCGCGTATGCAAAAAAAATCGGGATTGTAACGGCGCCTTCGGGAGCCGCCATCCGCGACATACAGAATATTGCATACAGGCGGAACCCATATGTGCAGATGATCCTCTATCCGGCGGTTGTGCAGGGCAGGGACGCGGCGCCAAGCATCGTAAAAGGCATCGAAACGCTGGACCGGCTCGGCCTGGATGTGCTGATTGTTGGGCGGGGCGGCGGCTCGATTGAAGATTTGTGGGCGTTTAACGAGGAGAGCGTCGCCTATGCGATTTTTCACTGCAAAACGCCGGTGATCTCGGCGGTGGGACATGAGACGGATTTTACGATAGCGGATTATGTGGCGGATCTGCGCGCCCCTACGCCGTCGGCGGCGGCGGAACTGGCGGTTGCGGATATCCGCAAACTGACGGAACAGATGCGCCAACTGGAAGAACGGCTGGCGAAAGGCATGGAAAAGAGGCTGACGGACGTAAGAACGCGCATGGAATATCTGCGCGGGAAATTATTGCTGTTAAGCCCGAAAAGCCGTGTGCGCGAACAGCGCCAGACGCTGATGGAAAAAGAGGAACGCCTGCAGCACCGTATGGAGACGGTCCTCGCGGAGAAAAGGCACCGGATGCTGCTGTATGCCGAACGGCTCAAAGGGCTTTCTCCGCTGGATAAACTGCAGCAGGGCTACTCTTATACGGCGGATTCGTCGGGAAGAACGGTTACGCGCACGGCGCAGGTGGCCGTGGGGGATATGCTGTCCGTCTATGTAACGGACGGGTGCATCCGGGCGGAGGTAACCGAAATAAGCGGCGGAAAATGACGGAGGTGCGCAATGGGAAAAGAACAGGAAGCAAAAGAACAGGAAGCAAAAGAACGGACACTGGAAGAATCGTTTGCGGAACTGGACGGGGTTCTGGAAAGGCTTGAGAGCCGGGAGATCACGCTGGAAGAATCGTTCCGGGCATATCAGCAGGGAATGGAACTGCTCAAACAGTGCAACCAGAAAATCGACCGCGTGGAAAAGAAAATGCAGATCATTGATGAAGAAGGTGGATTCCGTGATTTTTAAAGAAGAACTGGAAGCGCGCGTCGGCGCGGTGCAGGAAATCATATACCGCTATCTTCCCCAAACGCAGGGTTATCAGAAGCAGCTTGCGCAGGCCATGAATTACAGCATGACTGCCGGAGGGAAACGCCTGCGCCCGCTTTTTATGTGGGAGACATACCGGCTGTTCGGCGGCGAGGGCGCGGTTGTGGAGCCGTTTATGGCGGCGATAGAGATGATACATACACATTCGCTGATCCATGACGACCTGCCCGCGATCGATAACGACGAGTACCGCAGAGGGAAAAAGACCACGCATATTGTTTACGGCGAAGCGCTTGCCGTTCTTGCCGGGGACGCGCTTTTGAACTATGCTTACGAAACGGCATTCCGCGCGTTTGCAATCGAACCGCAAAACGCCGGGATCGTAAGAGCGCTGCAGGTCCTGGCGCAGAAAACGGGAATTTACGGTATGCTGGGCGGCCAGTGTGCGGACGTGCAGGCGGCGGGAAACGCGGTAGATGCGGAACAACTGGATTTTATTTACCGCTTAAAAACGGGCGCGCTGATAGAGGCGTCCATGATGATCGGAGCGATACTGGCGGGCGCGCCGGACGCGGAATGTAAGCGGATGGAACAGGCGGCGGCGGATATCGGGCTTGCGTTTCAGATTCAGGATGATATTCTGGACGTGATAAGTTCGCGGGAGGAACTGGGCAAACCCACGGGCAGCGACGAGCGCAACCAGAAGACAACCTATGTGACGGCGCACGGCATGGAGACGGCAAAAGCGGAAGTGGCGCGGCTTTCCGGACGCGCTGTGGAAACGCTTGCTTCTTTTGACGGGAAAAACGAATTTCTGGAGGAACTGATCCGCTCCCTGATCAGCCGCAGATATTAACGGGTGATAAAATGATTCTGGAAAGAATACAAAAAGAAAATGACATCAAAGAGATTGCGCGGCAGGAACTGCCGGAACTCGCGGAAGAGATCCGGACTTTTCTGATTGAGAAAATCAGCGAGAACGGCGGGCATCTCGCCTCGAACCTGGGCGTGGTGGAGCTTACGATGGCGCTTCATCTGAGCTTTGATCTGCCGGCGGATAAAATCATCTGGGACGTGGGGCACCAGTCCTATACCCACAAACTGCTCACCGGGCGCAGGGACGGCTTTGACAAGCTGCGCAAATACGGCGGCATCAGCGGATTTCCCAAACGCAAGGAGAGCGACTGCGACGCGTTTGATACCGGGCACAGTTCCACTTCTGTCTCGGCGGGGCTGGGCTATGCCATGGCGCGCGATTTGCGCAAAGAAGACTACTATGTGGTTTCGGTTATCGGCGACGGCGCCCTCACAGGCGGAATGGCGTGGGAGGCCATGAACAACGCCGCAAGGCTGAATACCAACTTTATCATTGTATTAAACGATAATAATATGTCGATTTCCGAAAATGTGGGAGGGCTGTCGGCGTATCTGAACACCGTCCGCACGAAGGAAGGCTATATGAACCTGAAAGCGGGGGTGGAAAACATTCTCGACAAGATACCGGTCTACGGCGAAAATATTATCCGCGGCGTGCGCCGCACCAAAAACGGCATTAAGCAGTTTTTGATTCCCGGCATGCTGTTTGAAGAGATGGGGCTTACCTACCTTGGCCCGGTGGACGGGCACAACATCGACCAGCTTACCAGGACGCTGCGCGAGGCAAAGAAGGTAAAAGGCGCCGTGCTGCTGCACGTCTGTACGCAAAAAGGCAGGGGATACGAACCCGCCATGCGCCATCCGGCAAGATTCCACGGCGCGGAGCCTTTTGAGATCGAGACGGGCCTGCCAAAGAAAAAGCGCGTCAAAGCGAACTATACGGACATTTTTTCTACGGTCATGCGCAAAATGGGAGACCGGGAGCCGGATGTGGTGGCAATCACGGCGGCGATGCCGGACGGTACGGGGCTGAAGCGCTTCCGCAATATGTTCCCCGACCGCTTTTTCGACGTGGGCATTGCGGAACAGCATGCGGTCACGTTTGCCGCGGGGCTTGCCGCGGCGGGACTGAAACCGGTGGTGGCCGTCTATTCTTCCTTTTTGCAGCGGGCCTATGATCAGATCCTGCATGACGTCTGCATACAGAATCTGCATGTCATATTTGCGATTGACCGCGCCGGCCTGGTGGGGAGCGACGGCGAGACCCATCAGGGGATTTTCGACCTGTCTTATCTGTCGTCGATTCCCAATATGTGCGTGATGGCGCCCAAGAATAAATGGGAACTTTCCGATATGATGAAATTTGCGGTGGCGTACGACGGCCCGATTGCCCTGCGTTATCCGCGCGGGGAGGCATACGACGGGCTGGAACGCTTCCGCGCGCCCGTCCGTTATGGAAAGAGCGAGGTGATTTACGAGGAATCGGAAATTGCGCTCCTTGCGGTCGGAAGCATGGTAAGGACGGCGGTAGAAGTACGGGAGCGCCTGCGCGACATGGGATACGGCTGCAGCCTGGTAAACGCAAGATTCGTCAAACCGTTCGACGAGGAGCAGGTGCAGAAGCTGCAAGCGGAGCATAAACTTCTTGTGACAATGGAGGAAAATGTGAAAAGCGGCGGTTTTGGCGAGGCGGTGCTGGATTACCTCAACGAAACCGGAAGCGGGACGCGCTGCATCAACGTGTCGCTGCCGGATGATTATGTGGAGCATGGCAACGTGGACATCCTCAGGGAAGAAACCGGCATTGACGCGGAGACAATCGTAAAGCGGATCGCGGCGGAATATATCGGGAGATAGAAGATGAAAGAAAGACTGGATATCCTGATGGTACAGCGGCAGCTCGCGCCGTCCAGAGAAAAGGCAAAGGCAATGATTATGGCGGGCAGCGTGCTGGTAAACGGCGTGCGCGAAGATAAGGCGGGAACCATGTTCCCGGAAACGGCCCGGATTACGGTCAAAGAAAATGCGCTCCGCTATGTGAGCAGGGGCGGATTAAAGCTGGAGAAAGCGGTGCGGTGCTTTTCGCTTTGCCTGGAGGGAAAAACCTGTATGGACGTGGGAGCGTCCACCGGCGGATTTACCGACTGCATGCTGCAAAACAAAGCGGCAAAGGTATATGCGGTGGATGTAGGATACGGGCAGCTCGACTGGAAACTCCGTCAGGACGGGCGCGTAATCTGTATGGAAAAAACCAATATTCGCTATGTGACGGAAAAAGACGTGGGAGAGCCGCTTGATTTTGCATCGATCGACGTATCGTTTATCTCGCTGACCAAAGTACTGCTCCCGGTGCGGGCGCTTTTGAAGGAGGAGGGCGAGATCGTCTGCCTGATTAAGCCGCAGTTTGAGGCGGGCAGAGAAAAGGTGGGGAAAAAAGGCGTGGTGCGCGACCCGCACGTCCACGCGGAAGTGATCCGCAAAGTGGCCGCATACGCGTCAGAGATCGGCTTGGGAATACAGGAACTGGAGTTTTCTCCGGTAAAAGGACCGGAGGGGAATATTGAATATCTGCTGCACCTTAAGAAAAATGCGCCGGACGCGCCAACGGATGTGGACGGCGTAGTGGAGCGGGCGCACAGAACGTTGGATAAGGCGGAAAAAGAAAAATGAATCACTTTTTTGTAATCGCAAATAACATCAAGGATCCGGATCTTACCGTGGCAAAGCGGATCCAAAAAATGCTGCGGGACATGGGAAAAGAATGTACGATCCAGGAATTTTCCCAGCAGGATCCGCAGCAGCGCTACCAATATACGAACCCGGCCGCGATTCCTGCGGGAACGGACTGCGTGCTTGTACTCGGCGGAGACGGAACGGTGCTGCGCGCTTCGCGCGATCTGATAGAGCGCAGGATTCCGCTGTTTGGAATTAATCTGGGGACGCTGGGCTATCTTGCCGAGATCGGCGCGGAGGATATTGAATCCGCTTTGCGCAGGCTGGTTGCGGACGAATATGCCACGGAGGAGCGCATGATGCTCTCCGGCGACGTCTGGCACAGCGGGAAAAATATTCTCTCTGACGTTGCGCTGAACGATATTGTAATTGCGCGCAGCGGGAAACTGCGGGTCATGGATTTCCATATTTCCGTAAACGGAAGATTTTTGAATTCTTACAGCGCGGACGGCATTATCGTCGGGACGCCTACCGGTTCGACGGGCTATAATCTTTCCGTGGGCGGGCCCATCGTATCTCCCGCGGCGTCTCTGATCCTGGTTACGCCGATTGCGCCGCATACGCTGACGGCGCGCAGCGTGATTCTGCCGGATGACGTAACGGTAAAAGTGGAAATCGGGGAGCGCGCCGGCACCGACGAGACGGCGGAAGCGACGTTTGACGGCGATATTACCGTAAAAATGGAATGCCATGACTACATCGAGATGAAAAAGTCGGCAAGCACCGTGCGGTTCATCAAGATTGACCAGATCAGCTTTTTGGAGATTCTGCGGCGCAAGATGAGCGGAGCGTAACAAAGGGAGGACACCATGAAGATCGAGAGACACGCAAAGATAGTGGAACTGATTAACCGTTACGAGATCGAGACGCAGGAAGAACTGGCGGACCGGCTGACCGCCGCGGGATTCCGCGTGACGCAGGCGACGGTTTCCAGAGACATCCGGGAACTGAAGCTGACCAAAATATCGGTGGACGGACGGCAGAGATACGCGGTGATGGACGCGCACAGCAATGCGCTGGATGAAAAATACCTGCGCGTCCTGCGCGACGGCTTTGTATCTATGGATATGGCGCAGAATATCCTTGTGATCCGCACGGTTGCCGGCATGGCGATGGCGGTGGCGGCGGCGATGGACGCCATGCACTGGGAGCAGATCGCCGGGTGCATTGCGGGAGACGATACGGTCATGTGCGCGATCCGCACGGCGGACGATACGCTGCTTGTGATGGATAAAATACGCAGGATTCTGGAAAAGTAGGGAAAGCTATGTTACTGAATTTACATGTAAAAAATATGGCGCTGATCCGCGAACTGGAGGTGGATTTCGCGGGCGGTCTGAATATCCTGACCGGGGAGACGGGCGCGGGCAAATCCATTCTGATCGGTTCGATCAATGTGGCGCTGGGAACGCAGAGCTTTAAGGGATTTGCGCGCGAAGACGCGGATACGGCGCTGGTAGAACTGGTATTTTCCGTGGAAAGCGCGCCGTTGCGGGAAAAGATAGAAGCGCTGGGAATCGCGCCGGAGGAAGATCAGGTGATTTTAAGCCGCAGGCTTGTAAACGGGCGCAGCATCAGCAAAGTAAACGGCGAGACGGTTCCGGTGTCCGTGATCCGCGATTTGGCGTCCCTGCTGATTGATATTCACGGACAGCATGAACACCAGTCTTTGCTTTACAAAAAAAATCATCTGCGCATTTTGGACGAATACGCGCAGGAAGAACTGGGCAGCTTAAAAAAACAGAACGCGCGCCTTTACGAAGAATATCTGGACTGCAAAAAGCGGATGGAATCTTCTATGCTGGACGAGGCGGCAAGAAAAAAAGAAGCGGATTTTCTTGGCTTTGAAGTAGAGGAGATCCGCGGCAGCCATTTAAAGGCCGGCGAGGACGAGCAGCTGGAGCAGCGCTACCGCAAAATGGCAAACGCGAAAAAAATTGCGACGGCGGCGTCGGAAGCGTACCGGCTCACTTCGCAGGGGCAGACAAACGCGGCGGACTGCGTATCGGCCGCCCTGCAAAAGCTACTGGGCGTTTCCGAATATGACGGCGAGATGGAAGAAATTTCCACGCAGTTAAGCGAAATTGAAAATTTGCTCGCAGATTTTAACCGAAGCCTTTCTTCTTATTTAGACGGGCTGACGTTTGAGGAGGCGGAATTTGAGCAGATTGAAAAGCGCCTGGATCAGATCAACCGCTTAAAATCCAAATACGGCGCGACGGTGGAAGAGATTCTTGCGTATCAGGAGGAAAAAGAAAAGCGCCTGCAGGAATTAGAAAATTACGATACATATCTTGCGGATTTGGAGAAACACTATCATCAAAGCGAGGCGGCATTGCGCCAGAACGCGCAGAAGATATCCCAAATCCGCAAAACGTATGCCAAAAAGCTGGCGCGGGAAATTACGGAACAGCTTGTGGATTTGAATTTTCTGGAAACAAAATTTGACGTCTGCGTAGAGCCGACGGCGCCGCTGGGGGCGGACGGCTTTGACGACGTCTGCTTTATGATCTGCATGAATCCCGGTTCGCCCATGCGTCCGCTGGC
Organism: uncultured Marvinbryantia sp.; assembly: GCA_947624335.1. Classification (GTDB taxonomy): domain Bacteria; phylum Bacillota; class Clostridia; order Lachnospirales; family Lachnospiraceae; genus Marvinbryantia. The sequence goes on along the minus strand of CANQJX010000016.1, from coordinate 1,299 downwards.
GGACGTCGCTTCGGGCGGAGAACTTTCCCGCATTATGCTGGCGGTGAAGACGGTGCTTGCGGCAAGCGACGATATTCCGACGCTCATTTTTGACGAGATCGACGTGGGGATCAGCGGGAGAACGGCGCAGAAGGTTTCCGAAAAAATGGCCCTGATCGCAGCAAACCGGCAGATCCTGTGCATTACGCACCTGGCGCAGATCGCGGCGATGGCGGACCATCATTACGGGATTGAAAAGACGCGGGAAAACGACGCGGCCGTAACGACGATCAGAGAACTGAACAAAGAGGAACGCGTGCAGGAACTGGCGCGGATTTTGGGTGGTGCGAAAATTACGGATATCACCTTACAAAGCGCGCGCGAAATGAAGGAAATGGCAGAGGCAACAAAAAAATACTAGAGTACAATGAAAGAATACTCGCATACTAAAGGATGGTACCGAAAGGTATCGTCCTTTTATCGTATAGAAAATTCTGGCGAAAGGATGTGAGTATTTTGAAGAACAGACGTAAGCGCGGTTATCTGTGTCTTGCGGCGCTGCTGCTTGCCATGGCGCTGCTGGAATGGATTACGCTGCTCGGACAGATTCCGGATCATCTGCTGGTCGCAAAAGACAGCGATCAGGAAAAACTTCTGGAGCAGGCGCTGCCGGCATGGCTGGAGGAGGAAGTAAAGGCAGTGTCCGGCCAGCGGCCGTCCGATATACCGCGTGAAAATCTTCATATAAGAGGAAATGATATCAGTTCCGAAGCGCCGCATCTCAACGCGTCGGAGAATACGCTTTTGGAGCCGCAGGATTCTTACACGGTGGAATGCAGCCTTCTTGGAGTGGTTCCCATCAAAGAGATTCAGGTGGATGTGGTAGAACGGCGGCAGCTTATACCCAGCGGCGTTCCCGTTGGGATTTATATGAAAACAGAGGGAGTTTTGATTGTCGGCACCGGAGAAATAAGCGACATGAACGGCATTACGCAGCAGCCGGGGGCGGATATCGTCCATTCCGGCGACTATATCCTGGAAGTGAACAGCGTGCCCGTAACCAAAAAAGAAGAAGTGGTGGAGCAGATCAACAATGCGGCGGGGGACGAGGTAGAACTGACCGTGCTGCGCAAAGGCGAACGCACGCAGCTTCTGGTCCCGGTGGTACAAACCGGATCCGGCGAACAAAAAGCGGGAATCTGGATCCGCGACGATACGCAGGGAATCGGTACGCTCACTTATCTTCAGGAGGACGGCAGCTTTGGGGCGCTTGGCCATGGGATCAGCAATATCGATACCAGCACGCTTCTGGAACTGCAG